>JBAXAD010000005.1:0-56810 GCA_037142715.1 Paludibacter sp.
ATAAGAAAATATATTGAACATTTTTTTTATTTATATACAGACTCTAAATAGGGTGGCGAATTTGTACAATTAATACCTATTAGCCAAAAAAAACGCCTGTCATTCAACAATGACAGGCGTTTTTTTATATAAAAGTCTACTATTGATTTTGAAGTATTTCCATGCTATCCTTAGCAATCATATACTCCTCATCGGTAGGAATAACTACCACTTTAACTTTGGAATTTGGGGTGCTCAACAGTACTTCTTTTCCGCGCGATTGTGCATTCAATTCATTGTCGATTTCCACGCCCATATATCCAAGTTGTGCACACACGTTTTCACGCGTTCCAGTTTGGTTCTCTCCTACTCCACCCGTGAAAATAATTACATCCACCCCACCCAAAGCGGCGGCATAGGAACCTACATATTTGCGGATGCGATATTCGTACATGTCTAGGGCCAGTTTGGCGCGTTCGTTTCCTTCGGCAATGGCGTTTTCGATGTCGCGCATGTCCGACGAAATTCCCGAAATTCCCAACACTCCACTGTGTTTGTTGAACAAAGTAGAAACTGCGTGCGAACCAATCATTTCTTTTTCCATCAGGAAGGTTACCACACCTAAATCGACATCACCAGAACGTGTTCCCATCATCAAACCTTCGATGGGCGTGAAACCCATGGAAGTATCAACAGATTTTCCGTTTTCGATGGCACAAACTGAAGCTCCATTTCCAATGTGGGCAGAAATAATCTTGGTTTTACTGTAATCAAGTCCCAAAAATTCGCAAGCACGTTTGGACACATAACGGTGGCTGGTGCCGTGAAATCCATAACGACGAATGCCGTATTTTTTGTACAACGAATAGGGGATGCCGTACATGTAGGCATAATTTGGCATGGTTTGGTGAAAGGCAGTATCGAAAACTGCAATCTGTGGTACCATAGGCAGCAACTCGTTGATGGCGCGTATACCAGCCAAATTTGGCGGATTGTGAAGCGGAGCAATGTCGATACATTCTTCAATCATACGAATTACTTCGTCAGTAATCAGCACGCTCGAATTAAATTTTTCGCCTCCATGCACAACGCGATGGCCAACGGCATTTATTTCTTCCAATGTTTCGATAGCACCATGTTTAGCACTGGTCAAGACTCCTAAGATATATTCAACCGCAATTTGATGTTCCAGAATTTCTCCTTTTAGAATCACTTTTTTCCCATCGCGACGAACATGCTTCAAGAAAGAGCCTTTCATTCCAATTTTTTCAACCCCACCAGCTCCCAACTCTTCGTTGGTGTCCATATCAAGTAATTTGTATTTTACTGAAGAACTTCCACAGTTTAAAACTAATATTTTCATGATTTTTGCTCCTCTTTATTTAATTATATTTCCAAAATCATCGTAAGTATAAAAACCTTTGTTGCGGCTAACGCCAAAATGCTTTGCCCTGAAAAGACGCAACAGAATGGGCGATGGTTTGTATTTTATGCTGCCATATTCGTCCCAAAGGTTTTCGAGCAAACGTACAATTTTTTCCACTCCCATCTGGTCGGCAGTGCGGAAAACTCCTTGTCGGTGACCAAAACCAACCGTCAACACCCTGTCAATATCTTCCACCGATGAAATTCCTTCCATCAAAATGGCACAGGCTTCATTCAACTGTATCAAGAAAAGACGAATACTCACCAAACCCGACGATTCCATAACCGGTATATATTCGTGGTTAATCAGCTTGGCAAATTGGCAAACTTTGTCAAAGGTTTCGGTGGAAGTATTTAACCCAGGTACGATTTCAATAATATGTGAATCGGGAACATTTGACAAAAAATGCAACCCTATGCAACGATCCGTATGCTCCAGTTCGGAAGCTAAATCGGTAACAATTACCGTAGAAACATTGGAAGCAATAATGGCATTGACCGACAAAACGCTTTCCAATATTTTGAATACTTCCTTGCGATGGGCAATGCGTCTTTCGCCGGTTTCGTCGTGATAACGAATGGCTTCAATCACAAAATCGCAGCCGCTAAAATCTTCGTACTTCGAGGTGCCACTGATGCGCGATAACATGGCCTTCTTCTCATTCTCGGTCAAACCCCAGTTCTGAATTTTCTTGTCCAATTTACCTTCTATACGCCCAAATGCATTGGTAATACTTTCTTCATCGGGTTCATAGAATATAACTTCCATGCCATTCAGAGCGGCCGTGGTAGCTATCACACTTCCTTCCTTGCCGCATCCCACCACACCTATTCTTGAGAATAGAGTCCGTTTCCTGTTTCGTTTGCTTAATCCGTAGCGTTCAATCGCTTCAATCGTTTCGTCTGCCATAATATATTAGTTGATAGTAAGTAGTTGGTAGCTTGTAGTTAATAGTTGGTAGTTAACAATTCCTCTTTATGATCATTTATAGGATTCAGTTAAGATAATCAATACTTGCTTAGTTCCCCGCCAGCTGGCGGGCTAGGGGTCATTATTTCATTGCCTGATTAGCAGTAATAGTAATCATCTTCACAATATCATCAACGGAGCAACCGCGCGAAAGGTCATTGATGGGTGCAGCCATTCCTTGCAAAATAGGCCCAACGGCTTGCGCTCCAGAGAAACGCTCCACCATTTTATAACCAATATTTCCAGCTTGTAAATCGGGGAAAACCAATACGTTAGCATGACCTGCAATAATACTACCCGGTGCTTTGCTCTGCCCAATTTCTGGTACCAATGCAGCATCAGCCTGCAATTCACCTTCAATGGCCAATTCAGGTGCCATTTCTTTGGCAACTCGGGTTGCTTCCACCACTTTGTCCACCAATTCATGTTTGGCACTTCCTTTGGTAGAAAAACTGAGCATGGCCACGCGTGGTTCCATGCCGCAAAGTATGCGTGCTGTATCAGCCGTACAAACCGCAATTTGAGCCAACTCGGCAGCTGTAGGATTTGGATTTACGGCACAATCAGCAAAAACCAAAAGGCCGTTATCGCCATATTGTTGCGCAGGGGTAAACATCAAAATTGCACCAGATACAACCTGTATGCCGGGCAAAGTTTTTACGATTTGAAAAGCGGGACGCAATACATTTCCGGTGGTATTTCTAGCACCAGCCAATTCACCATCCGCATCGCCATTCTTAATCATCAAGCAACCCAAATACAATGGGTCTTTGGCCAACTTGGTAGCATCTTCAATGGTCAATCCTTTGCTTTTGCGCAATTCGAAAAGCAAGTTGGCATATTCACCCATTTTACTATCGGTGTCGGGGTCAATAATTGTTGCTTCAGAAATGTGAGTTAACTCATTTTCGGCTGCCAACTTTTTGATTTCAGAAGCATTCCCAATTAGGATAAGCTTAGCTGCTTTTTCTTTCAGAATAATATCCGCAGCCTTCAGTGTGCGAATTTCTGTACCTTCGGGCAAAACGATGCGTTGCAAGTTTGCCTTGGCACGTGCCATGATTTTTTCTAATAAATCCATTATATTGAAGTTTAATATGTTGAGTGTGACGAACTGTGCTGAAAAAGAAATGCTTTTTTGCTCTGAAAACGCTACAAAGGTACAAGAAATTTGAGAGATTGCAATGTAGAGATGGCAGTTTTAGCTAAATATTTGAAGGTATGGCAAATTTTAGAGGAAAAATGTCAGAAATTGAGTGGTAAACATGTCAATTTAAGAAAGTCGTTGAATTGACAAATATCTGATTAATAAAAAAGTTTATTAAGAAATTCATGAAAAACTTGTCTACAATAATCATTTATCAGATGCATTACAAAAAAAAAAGAACAGCTAAGTATATTCATTAATGCAAATATATTTGCATTAATGAATTATTATTCGCATATTTGCAAATCGAATAGAAATCATTATGGAATCAAAAAACTGGAATGAACATTCTAAACGGCTATTAAAGGCCGAATTAATCAAACGTGGAATTTCTCATGAGGATCTAGCCATCCGTTTGCAGGAAATTGGAATGAACGAAACAAAATCAAGCATTGATAGTAAAATTAGTAGAGGTACATTCAGCGCATCCTTTCTAATGCAATGTCTTCACGTGATTGGATGTAATAATTTTGCTATTGAAAATCAGTTGTTAATAGCGGCTGAACCCTATGTTGAATATAAAAGAACTCTACAAAATGAAAACAATTAAATTTATTGATTTATTTGCTGGATTAGGCGGCATAAGAATAGGATTTGAAAATGCTATGAAAAAAAATGGGCTTAAATCTGAATGTGTTTTGACATCAGAAATTAAACCTTATGCCATTAAGTCATTAGAACATAATTTCAAACACAATCATTTTGCAGGGGACATTTTCAATATTAAAAATGAAGATATACCTGATTTCGACTTTTTATTGGGAGGTTTTCCTTGTCAACCGTTCAGTGCCAGCGGTAAAAGATTGGGATTTCTTGACACTAGAGGAACGTTATTTTTTGAAATTGAGAGGATAATTAGGGCTAAAAATCCAATGGGTTTTATTCTCGAAAATGTGGAAGGAATTGTAAAACACGATCTTGAAAACAAAACTGATGCTATAGGAAGAACACTCAAAACAATACTACATGTATTAAAAAACGAACTCGGGTACAAAGTTTCTTGGGGCGTATTTGATTCACTTGATTTTGGATTGCCTCAATCCAGAAAACGTGTTTTTATTGTTGGCACAAAGGATGAGAAAATTGATTTAACTGGGTTTGAGAAAACTGTTGGCATTTTTAGGGATGTAATGGAAACAAATTTGCCAACTCTAAACACACCATTTATCACTAAATTACTTGCTCATTATTCTGTAAATGAGCTTCATGGGAAAAGTATCAAGGACAAGCGCGGAGGTGAAAACAACATTCATTCATGGGATATTGGACTAAAAGGCGAGATAACTAAGGAGCAAAACATATTACTCAATAAGCTTTTTAGAGCTAGAAGACAGAAGAAATGGGCCGAAGAAATTGGTATAGAATGGATGGATGGAATGCCATTAACTCTTGACCAAATCAAAACATTTCACCACAGTGAAAGTTTGAAAACCATTTTAGATGATTTAGTTAATAAAGGGTATTTGAAGTTAGAGCACCCAAAAGGAATGATAGAAGAAAATACTATTGAGGGTATAAAAAAGTATCGTGGATATAACACAGATAAACCTAAAGGTTATAATATTGTTACGGGTAAATTAAGTTTTGAGCTAAACAAAATCCTAGACCCCAATGATATTGCTCCAACACTAGTCGCCACAGATGTTTCAAGAATTGCAGTACCAGATAACGGTGGTTTAAGAAGATTAACGATTAGAGAAGGACTAAGACTGTTTGGTTATCCAGAAGGGTACGAAATACCTACAAATGAAACAGAAGCATTTGATTTGCTGGGAAATACTGTAGCAATTCCTGTGGTGGAGGCTGTTGCAAGAAGAGTTGCTGAAAAATGTGTAAAAGACTTCTATTTGACAGAAAGCTTAACTCCAGTATGTTCAGCATAATTTTTCAGTACACTTTGCAACCAATGACCATTTGTATGTCGAGTTTGTGGATATTGATATCTTGTTTCATTTAAAGCTGATAAAAATTCTTCTTTTGATAAAAAGGTTTTGAAAGTAGTACGTTCTGAATACCATGTTGCAGGACGAAGATTGTATATCACACTTTTCTTTTCTTGCACTTTTATAGGATAAGGCCCACTTGGACATGATAATTCCCAAATCTTTTTTAGCCAAACATTTTTTATTGACAATGCACTACCTTTCATTTGATAAGCTATAATCAAATAATCAGAATCAATTCGATATGAATTAGTTAGAAGAGAAGTGCAGTATGAATCGAAGTTCGCCAAATCAAATCCTGGTCCTCTGTCCCAATCAAAAGATTTTACTTCTAAGAGTCCTTTTTTCTTATCTTCAAGATCAAGGTAGAAATCAGGGAATTTTTGTGTGTTTTTATTCTCCTCAAAATCAATGTCCATACTTATTAGCCAGGCTTTTATCCATTCTTGCAACAAATTACCGACAGTATCTTTTGTTTCTATTGAAATTGACAAATCTTTAAGTGTGAAGTTTATAACTCCTTGTTCACCTATGATTTTATAGTCATTAACGAGTTTTTCAAATACTTCTTGGGACGTAAGTTTCATGAAATAAGGGAGTTTGAGTTGAATTCTTTGCAAATATATGAAAATTATTTTAAATACTTACAAACATCCAGAATAGACTTGTTTACCGAGGTGAATCTAAATCCCAACGCATTATTAATTTTCTGGCTCGAATAATAAGCCCTGTTGGTAGCTGTTCGAGCAGTGGCCCGATCAATCAAAGGATAAAAGTGGAACATTTTTCCTAGCATTTCTGAAATTATGCCTACTAACCACAAAGGTGATTTTGAGATACTTATAAATGGGCGTCGTTTTCCATAACCATCAGCCATCCAACTCAAAACTTCCTTGTTGGAACAATTTTCGCTAACTAATATATAACGTTCACCAAATACTTTTCGCTTCATTAACTCCATCATCGCGCTTACAACATCCCTCACATCCACGTAGCCACTTCCGCCATTGGTATAAAACATTAAGCCTTTCCTTACTTGCGCAAATAACTGAGAGCTGCCAGCATTGGTTCCCGAAACGCCCAAGATGACTCCGGGATTGACTATAACGGCATTCAATCCAGCACTTATTCCTTTCCAAACTTCTTGCTCTGAATAGTATTTGCTAAGTGAGTAGGGCGACTTTTTATCATCTATTTTCCAATCGGTATTTTCATCAACCAATTCCCTACCGTATGCTTTTCCACAGGCGGCAATGGAACTCACAAAACAAAAATTCTCTACATGATTATCCAAAGCTGCTTGCACAATATTCCTTGTGCCCACCACATTGGTTTCCATCATTTTGTCAGCATGGATGCCCAATGAAACCACTGCTGCGCAATGATATACCGATTTCACATTGTGTAAGGCATTTCTGATTGAAGTTTCATCCAGCAAATCGGCAATTATCCAGTCGATACGTGATAGAAAATCGTCGGGGTGGGAAGTATAAAAACCGAAGATAGTGCGCAAAGGCATCAAATTGCTGGAAGAACGACGAATGGCCGAAACACGGTCGTTTTCCTGCAATAAATGCCACATCAAATTTCCACCTACCATGCCTGTTGCTCCAGTTACCAATATCATTTTTCAGTTCTTTTTAAATTGAAAATCAAAAATACGGAAAGAAAACTGTATTTTTGCATTTATTTTTTTCAACAACGAGAAAAAACCAAATAAATTCTTCGTAATGCAAACCATATGTGTCTATTGTGCGTCCAGCACTCAAGTGAAACCAAGCTACTTTGATGCAACAGATCGACTCAGCAAATTGTTGGCTGCCGCAAAACTTTCTGTAGTATATGGTGGTGGTTCAATGGGGCTTATGGGACAGTTGGCGGACAGCACATTGGCAGCTGGCGGCAAAATTACGGGTGTGATTCCCCGTTTTATGTGCGATGTGGAATGGAACCATAACGGGCTCACTGAGTTGATGTTGGTAGAAACCATGCACGAACGAAAGGAAAAAATGGCCATGATGGCCGATGCTGTGGTGGCTTTGCCGGGTGGTTGCGGTACGTTGGAAGAATTATTGGAAGTAATTACCTGGAAGCGCTTGGGTATTTTTACCAAACCCATTGTGATAGTGAACATTGAGGGGTATTATGACGCCTTGATATCTATGCTCGACAGGGCTGTGGATGAGCGTTTCATGCGTGATGAGCACAGACAAATGTGGGAAGTGGTGGAAACGCCCGAGGAAGTGCTTTCGGCCATATACAATTCGGTAAATTGGGATGAAAATGCCCGAAGTTTTGCAGCATTATAAAACCCAAAGATGATACAGCCAGATACAGTTAAACTGCTCAACGATACCACCAAAGCAATGTCATCAGATTCGATGGCTAGACTTGATACGCTTATGGGCGTTGATTCCACAAAATTGGTGGACACACTTAAAGCTGTGATTCAAGCACCTACTGGTTTTGTTGGCATTCCGCATCCGTCTCTTCCACAGACTGATAGCTGGGTATTTGCTGTGATACTGTCACTATTCTTCCTGTTTATATTTTCTGTTTCCAAATCATCAAGTATCATATCTGACACTTTAAAATCATTCTTTCAAATAAATGACCGTTCCAATTTGTTAAGCAAGTCACATGCAGGAAATTTCCGCTTTCGGTTTTTCTTATTGGAGTTTTCAATTGGAGTCATCAGTTTATTTGCCTATTTGTATTTTCATAAAGCTACCACGGAACTTTCAATCATCAAATATGGCTATTTTTTAATAGTAACGACCCTCTTTTTTGCTTTAAAATCGGTTTTATTCGACATATTGGGTTTTGTTTTTCTGGAAAGGAAAGTTTTGAAGCTGGCAAAAGAAAGCTACTTTAATATTGTGTTTTTTGTAGGTACTGCATTGTTTCCTGTTTTGATATTTCAAATTTACCTTCCATACAATTTTTATAATATAATTGATATTATAAGTCTGCTTATTTTTTCAATTGCTTATGTTTTTGTGCTAATAAAACTATTTCAAATATTTTTCGATAAAATAGTAGCATCTTTTTACATATTGTTGTATCTTTGCACCCTCGAATTTTTACCCCTTTTTGCTTTGTATCAGGTGTATCAATTCATATTATAAAGTGATTTATATTTAAATCTTATGGCATTGAAAATCAAGAATATACTCGTATCTCAGCCTCAACCGACAACTGACAAGTCACCCTATTTTGATATCAGCGAAAAGTACAATGTGAAAATTGTTTTTCGCCCGTTTATCAAAGTGGAACCAATTTTGGCCAAAGAATTTAGGACTCAACGTATAAATATACTTGAACACACGGCCATTATTTTTAATGCACGTCATGGAATTGACCATTTTTTTAGGCTTTGTGAAGAGCTTCGAATTACAATTCCTGAAACAATGAAGTATTTTTGCGTGTCGGAATCTGTGGCAGTTTATTTACAGCGCTACATTCATTATCGCAAACGGAAAGTGTTTTTTGGTGCAACAGGAAAGTTTTCAGAGTTGGTAGTTATTATGAATAAACACCTCGATGAGAAATACTTGTTTATAACTTCTGATGTGCAAAACGAGGAAACGCTTTCGCAATTGGAAAAAACAAAAATAGTTTTAAACAAAGCCGTGATGTACAAAACCGTGAGTAACGATTTTGGTCCAGATGAGGTTTTCGACTATGATATGTTGTTGTTTTTCAGTCCAATTGGAATTGCATCGCTGTTGAAAAATTTCCCTAATTTTGTACAAGGTGATATCCAAATTGGATGTTTTGGGGCTACTACTGTTCAGGCAGTCCGCGATGCTGGACTAAGATTAGATGTAGAAGCACCAACTCCTGGCGTGCCGTCAATGACCATGGCTCTGGAGAATTTTTTAAAGGAAAACATAAAGAAAGCAAGAAAATAACTCATTTTCAGTAAAATAAATATTCTATCCCAAAAGTAACGTAGATTTTCCGTACTTTTGGGATAGTTTTTTTTGTAGCATGAACCAAACCAACACTTTTCCAAAATCCGAACATTTGTGTGGCGAAAAACGCATCACTGAATTGTTTACGCAAGGTGAAGCTTTTATGGCCTATCCGCTGCGAGTGGTGTATATTTTGCAACCCAAAACAGATGTTGAAGCAGTGAGTGTTATGGTAAGCGTACCCAAAAAAAGATTTAAACGTGCCGTGAAACGCAATAGAATAAAACGTTTGATGCGTGAGGCTTATAGACTTAATAAACAAGCCCTTACTGAACATGTTTTGGAAAATGGAAAACAAATCCATATAGCATTTAATTACGTTTCAAACGACGAATTGGATTTTGCAACCATAGAAAAGAAGATGAAACAAGCTTTAAATAAGTTAGTTGAAAGGGTTTGAAAATTTGAAGGATTTGAAGATTTCAAACCAACTAACCAATATCCAATTAACCAATCAGCATGAAAAAAATACTTCGATTTATATTTCTGCTACCGGTGTATTTTTACCGTTACAGCATATCTCCACTTATTCCTCCACGATGCAGGTACACGCCCACATGCTCACAATATACAGTTGAGGCTGTAAAAAAACATGGCATTATCAAAGGAACATGGTTATCGGCAAAGCGAATTGGCAGATGCCATCCCTGGGGTGGAAGAGGCTTTGATCCTGTACCGTAAGCTCATTCCAAATAAAAGGTTTACTATGAACAGGCAGTTAAAACAATGATAATTGAATTGAAGGTTTTGGTGGTTCAACAGGTCTATAAACACCATACAATTCGTATTTACGCCTCAAGGCATGAAGTTTCATACTGATTTTCTCCATATACGCCTTTTCAACATTTGAACCAGAATATAAATTTGAAAAATCGGGATAAATTTCAGGGAAATGTGTTTGAATCGTTTTCAAAAACTTTGGTTTCACATCGCCTCGCAAAAACAAAAAACTGGTCACGATATTGTCCAACCCAAATTCTTTTGTGAGTCTAAAAGCACTGTCTAAATTCTCGTCCGTATCGCTCAGCAATGGAATTATTGGCATTAATCCCACCGTGGTGCTATTGCAAATCTCGCTGAAAGTCCGCAACATTTCCATTCTTTCATATCCTGATGCAGCTCCAGGTTCTATCACTTTTCGTACCGATTCGTCAAAAGTGCTGATGCTGGTGGCAATATCTACGGTCGTAATTTTCGATAATTCCTTGATAATCTCGTAATCCCTTAGAATGAGCGTCGACTTTGTTTGAATGAAAATGGGCGTTTTGTGCTTCTTGATAACATCGTATATTTTCGGTAACAACTCGTACTTTTTCTCCGAGTGTTGGTATAAATCCGTAGTGCCGCCAATCTTTATATGTTCGTTTTTCCAGCTCCTTTTGCTCAATTCTTTTTCCAAACATTCCGCCACATTTGTTTTCACCAATATATCTTTGCTGAAATTCTCTAACCCTAGATACTTGTGAGAGTATTGTGCAAAACAATACTTGCAGCCGATGGTGCAACCACGATAAGGATTTACATCCCAGTTGGTTGGGAAACCATTATCGTGATACGTTAGAACTTTTTTGGACAGAATTTCAGTAATCATTTCTTGAATAAAGGTGTCAAATGCAGCTTATGATTGGCTTGATTTATTAGTATTCAGCTTAAGGTATATTCTATTTTTGCATTAACGTCAAATTTCATATAAAAATAGCCCCACGACTTGTGACGCTATTTTAATAGTATTGATACAAGAATTTTTTGAATTGGTGATTATGAAATCATCAATTACTTATTTTGACCCAAAAACTTGTAAGAAAGTCCCAATTTTACAACTGGGTAATACCCACTCCAGCTGAACGATTTCAAGGTTTCATTCAGTTTGTTCAACGATGCTTGGTTAGCAGGATCGCCATTGGCTTCAAACAGTTTTGTGCCTGTGAGCCCAAGTACATACGACCCCATATAGTACGCACCCACTTCCAAACTCATTGCCAAACGATGATCGCGTGATATGTTTCGCCCAAAACCAATGGCCGCATAAGGTGCCATTTTGTTGAGGGGTTTAACTGTCAATCCCAATTCGCCAAGTTCATCAGGTTTAAATTCAATATCACCAATTTTTATGGAGTTTCCCGATTTAAGTGTTGCTGCAATATTCATGTCGGTAAGTACCACACCGCCAGATACATAAAATCCTTTAATCAGATATAAATCGAGTATTGCCGATAAACCGCCCGCTTTCCAAGTGGGTGAAACATTCAAAGCCTGACCGCCCATATTGTAGGAAAAAGCATCGTTGAAAGTCATATCTACTTTTTCGTAACCCAGCCTGATGGCTACTCTTTTGTTCAATGCTGTAGTTACATTTACGCCCAATCCGTTGGTGGAAGCACTTACACCCAACGCCATTCCAAAATAAGAACGGGGTTTGACCAACGTAACGGTTTGATTGGTAGTGGTAGTTGTTGTCGTAGTTTCGTTTTGTGTTTGCGCCATCAGCATAACTGAAAATACTGATGCGAATAGTATTGTTGCTATTTTTTTCATGATTCTCGTACTTTATTTAGTGAAGTTGATTAAATACATCATTAGCTACAGCAATAGGATAATTGATGTAAACAGACTTACTTGCATCTTTTGTTGTAGTGTAAGTAAGATTATCGCCTGGCGTTGAGCCCATTGTCATCATTAAGGTTGTGACATAGTTTTTGTCTACTTCTTTCACAGTCAATATGCCAACTGCAGAGGCTGTACCAAATACGCCACGCACAATATAGGGTTGACTAAGTTTCAGCTTTAAAGAAACATAGCCATTGTTTAGCGTAAAAGATTTCATAGTGCCAGAAACTCCAACCTGTATATTAACATTTGGTTTAACCTCTAAGTTTTTGTTTGAACTATTGACTACAGTCAAATCAATATTCGCAGTTACCTCATCTGTGTTTACCCCAATGTCCTGTGTAACTGTTAAGTCTTGTGTGAATTTTTGAGGCCATTTAGAAAGATCTGGAGTAAAGCTAAAGTTAGACGGATAAATGGTTAATGAAGATCCAGTCGGCATTGTAAAATAATCAGGCCTTTCATCAGTAGTTAAATAATAAATTTTCAACTGTTTACTTCCTGTTGGATTGCTAAAATTGACATTTGCCCATGCTAAATATTCACTTTGAAAATAAGCACCTGTTGAGCCAGGAATATTTTGATGTTTCTCAATCACATAAGCCTGCTCCACATTTCCAGTAACTACGCCATGTATATTCAAAGTGCCCTCAACAGGATAAAGAGGTTGTGAAACCCCCAATGTAAAATCCAAATCACTCACATTTTTCAACGTGTCTCTTATAAGAAGCGCTCCATTGAACCACCCATCTTCTTGCTTTACGACAACATCTGTACTATTTGATGCCGTAACTAAACCTTCCCACCAATTAAAAAGAGATTTTGTTTGCCAACGTTGAATTTTATCCCCTGCTTTGTAGGGTCTACCATATCTATCAGAAAAAACAAGATTATGATAATCATTAAGAAATTGATTATATAAAACTCCCCCACTCCCGAAATTAGCAACTGGAGTTTTTACACCACCAGTTGGCGTAACATAAAGTCTTATTGAACTTACAAAATATTTGAATATTCTTTTATAATAATTGTCAGGAGTTCGAATATCCAAATAGTTGTACCAGGCAGCGTATTCTCCAGAACGATAAAAATCGCCTGTAACTTTACCTACTAATGTATTACCAGATGCATCAAGTAAGGTAGTGTTATCTAGAAACCACAAGTAATAGGTTCCTGTGTCTGTTAAACTGCCTTTCGAAAATTGTCGGGATGCCAAGCTAATCGGTGTGCTTCCAATAATCTGTCCGTTCGCATTAGTTTCCCCAATATTTACATTCGTTGAACTGTAATATCCTGCAGGTGGTGCCGATAGATTAATCATCGGTATGGTGACCGTATTTGTCCCCGAATTAAAAAGCATAGCCTTCTGAGGGTCGCCAACATAACCAGTTAATGTTGGTGTAATAATGAATTCTAAAGGATTGGTGGCCAAGGAGCTTGTGTCCATCTTATGCGGATTCACTACCAAATCGAGCATTCCCCATTTGCTTGTATATTCGGTCAAATGGGCACCCATATTGTTATAAATATTGGCAGCATTTTTACCAGAAATGGACACCTTCACATCTTTATCTTCAATAGGAAGATTAGTTGCGGCATCTACAAATACTAGATGCGCATATGTGTTAAACTGGGGTGTACCAACTAAAATTTTTAAACTATCAACCGAACTTTGAAGTTTATTCATATCTTCAGTGATGGTACATCTAGAGAATAACATTGGGACAAATGCCAATACTAGATAAACAAGTAATTTGTTTGTTGTTTTCATACATGTTTGTTGTTTAATTTGCCTACTCATTAAGCTTTTCAGCATCCGCTTTTGTATGTGATTCATAGCCTCACTTGGAATGAGAATATGACTAATAATTACATCTTTCTAATCTTTTATACATCGAACTGATAAACCATAAAGTTTGTGAGAGTATTGCCTGTACAAAAAGCTGCCGTAGTTGCTTTTTTATTCATTTTAAAATAAAACCAAATCTGTAATTCATGAGCAATAATAAAAAAATAGATTTCAACTCTAAAATCCTATCATATTAGTAGTATTACATGAGAAAAAATATTCTCTTTTCTAATAATAATCCAATAAAGCATTGAAAGGCACTTGTCTATGCAATTAAACTCAATTTCCATTGTGTTTTGAAATTTATTCTATCTATATTAAAATCAACTTTTCTTTAAATATATGCAGCAATAAACCATCAAAATGATAGAATACTCATTATTTTTATTTCAAAATGACATTAAGAATATTAAGCGTGCAAATATAAGAAGTTATTTGATATAAAACTATGACTACTTATAATCATTTTTACTATTTCTAGCATAACAATTACTAAAGTGGATATTATTGACAAAACAAAGTCGTTTTTGCTAAACAAAAAATGCAATTACTCATTTAATTGTCTTGTTATTAATCAAAAACAATTAACCTGCTTGCAAATTAGGTCACGAAAATTGGGCTTTTCTCCCATATTGAAGGTCATTCAAGATTGAAAAAGATGGATATAGGGCAAATTGATATGAACAAAATGGTCTACTGTTAATGAGTAGAGGACAAAAACTCAGTCATCATCATCGGTTGTTAACGTGATGAGGACAACGACTCAGTCATCATCATAGGTTGTTAAGGTGAAGAGGACAATTACTCAGTCATCATCCTACATTGCCATGGTGATGAGGACATTTACTCAGTCATCATCCTAAGTTATTAACACGAAGAGGATAATGACTCAGTCATCATCATCGGTTGTTAACGCGCAGAGGACAATTACTCAGTCATCATCCTCTATTCTTAATGTACAGAGGATGAAAACGCAATGATTATTCGCAAGAATTTGTAATGACTTATTTTTTTTATTATGCAGTACTCCTATTAAATTCATTTTAATTATCAGATTCAATAATATACTTTCCAAATCAATACAGGAAGTCGTGTGCAATGGTTTCATTATGTGCTTAAGTATTTGCAGAAATAAGTTTTTGTTTGCTTGTTACCCTCATTTCTTCCTTTTGATTCCCTTAGTAGTCAAGCATCAGAAAAGGTATTACCCTTATTAGCTCTGCTGTTTTTTTAATTCCCTTATAAAAACTACATACAATTTTTTTTTAGTAATTTGTTTTTTGTTGGACTGGTAAAATCGCTACAGAGGACGCTTCAATTTCCGATTGTAAGATGATTTTGAGCGTGCTTGTTGTTGAATGTGATAAATTTCGAGCATTTTAGCGTTCAATCTTGAACGCTAAGTGCAACTTTCAACAAAATATAGTGTGTGATATGTTCTTTTTTGGGAAATATTTTCTCAAAATAATAATTTTATTTATCTGATATTCTGACATATAAAAATTAAATTCGGAAACTTATGAACAATTGTCGAAAACTTTCTGAAAACATATTGGATGTTTGCATTATTAATCAGTACCTTTGCAATGTAAATTTAAAGAGGGTGAAGAGAAAGCCGGAAGTGAATTTATAAGATTGCGTAAAAAGTAATCTTTCTTTGAAATTTTGAGATATAACAGGATGTTTCTACAATTAGAAGAATTGCATCGCTTTTGCCCAATCTTTATTGAATATTAATTTACAAATACTCAAATAAATGAAAAAAGTATTAGTAGTTTTTTCTTTGTCGAAAGTACGGAAATCAGAATTTCCCGAAATCATGAATGCTATCTTGGCCATCGTAAAAAAATTCGATCCCATAGCATTGAAAATTGTAGGAATGTACAATTTGTTGTTGGAGTTATTACCTCTACTCGACATGTACACAGTGAAGTACGATGGTTATCCCATCCCAAAAGATATGGTTGCTCTGCGAAAGCGCCGCCAAAAACTTTTGAAGTCTATTCTAAAGCAATTATCTGTGATAGAAGATGCAGGGTTAACCGCTACAGCTCAGCAAGCTAAACTGGCAGTTCCTTATCTGAGAAGTTATTTGAAGGACGTAACAAAAGTAAGCATATCGGTTAATACCGGAAGTGTGAAACAATTGTTATTGAATCTGGAAGATAATGACCCGATAAAAACAGCCATGGTGCCACTGGGTTTAACTGCGTACTTTGAAGAGTTGAAAATGTATCAGCAAATCTTGAATCAAGACACCGACACCTATAGAGAGAAGCTATCGGTTCATTCGGAATTTAGCAACCTGAAGGCGAGGGAACAAATTACCTTTGCCATTAGTAATTTGCTAAATGCTATTGAATTGGCAAAGGTGGAACACAAGGAACTTGATTACATGCCGTTGATTACTGAACTTAATGTATTGCTCACTGCTAAACAGTCAGTGATTAAAAGCCGCATTACTAGAAGTAAAAACTCTGTAGCTAAAAAAACAACGACAGTCGCTTCGTCTACCACAACTACCGCGACTGCCATTTAGCAAAGCACATTCCTAATCTGAAAAATGAGCCCCGTATTCCTGTTTGCGGGGCTTTTTTATGCCCCAGTGTTTCAAAAATGAAAAATTAATAATTAAAACATCAATCAATAACTTCTACCACTTATATGAAAACAAAAACAATGTATTACTTTTTTTCAAGCCATACACTGTTCATCTCTATTTCCATTCAGTTGGATTTGTTTTTATAATACTAAAATTACTCCCTTTTGATTCTCAAATAAATATCTCTATCTCAAAACCAAAACTCTGCATTAACATTACACTGCAAATGTAATACTAAAGTTGCACCCTGATGCAAGATTTAGTCTTAAATTAATACTCATAAAAGCACAAAATAGCAAAATTAACGCACATTTAACGCTATTTTGATGCTTTTATGTGCAAAACTGAGAGTGCGACTTCAATTCGCGCCCCCAGTACGGATTTATTTTTAGTCATAGCCTCACTTGGACCCGAGAATTCCGGTGAGACTATGAATATTATACCCTACAATATCACCTTAAAAGTTTTATTGGGAGTTTTGATAAAGTAAACGCCTGTTTTATTTACCCTTATTGTCAAGCGTTCTCTTTGTGGTTGAATGGTTTGTACCAACACTCCGTTTGCTGAGTATACCTGAATGGTTTGACCTGCCGAAGCACCTTCTATCGTAATTCCTTGCGCAGAACTGTACACTTTTAAGTCTCTATTGCTAATTGCCAACGTGCTGGTTAACACTCCTGTTTTGATAATATCTCCTGGGAAAAATCCAATCCAGTTGGCATTGGCTTTGTAGTCGATAACCGCATTGTTAGTGGGTACAAACACATCGGTAATGGATGATAGCCCATCAAAACAAGACTGTCCCAAAGATGGTGGAGTGGCATTTAAGCCATAGATAGTTTTTAATTCACTGCAACTACCAAATGCACTAGCTTCAATTGAGGCAACACCACTTCCAATGGTTAGATTTGTAAGACCAGCACAATAGGCAAAGGCCTCAAATCCGATAGAAGTTACTCCATTAGGAATGTTTACGCTTTTAATTCCATAACAATCATAAAAAGTGCCTTCCAAAATTGAAGTTATTCCACTAGGCAAGCTAATGCTTTCAAGACTCTGACAATATCCAAAAGCCCAAATACCTATAGAAGTGACACTATTAGGAATACTTACTGTTGTTAGTGCATTGCACTCCCCAAATGCATAATCCCCAATTTTTGTCACCCCAGCAGGTATTGTTATGTTGGCTAGTTTTCTGCAGCTATTGAAAGTTCTATTTTCTATTGAAGTCACTCCATTAGGTATTGTTAAACTAGTAATTGCTTGGCAATCTGCAAAAGCCCCCGGCCCTATGAAATTAACTCCCGCAGGTATAGAAATATTTGCTAGTGCTCGACATCCCGAAAAAGCAAAACCACCTATCGAAGTCAATACGGTAGGAAAATTTAGATTAGTAAGTTCAGTACATTCATCAAAAGCAAAACCTGCTATTGAAGTAACACCAGCTGGTAAAAAAATTGAAGACATCGTTGATTTTAAGAATGCCGTTTCCGGTATTTCATTTGCGGGATAGGAAGATTGCAATACATAAGGGCCATCACTCCCAATATATTCCTTAACTGTTGTGGCATATAAGTTTACGGCTGAGAGTGCAGTCATTTGATCTCGCATACATTTTATATCGCTGGCATCAATAAAGCCTGAAAGGGTAAGATTAGTTACAGTTGTTTTTTCTTCGTAGGTAAGCGATGCACTAAGGGTACCTGCTTCTAAGTTTGTAATCGTTTTGTTTATTGCTAAAGGAATAAATTTCTTAATAATGTTTCTCGGAAAATAGGTAAACCATCCAGCATTGGCTTTATAGGCTGTAACTGCTGCCAATTTAGTGACAAAAACATCTGTTACACCTTCACTAAAGCTATTATCACCAATTGTTGGTGGGGTTTCTTTCAAACTGTAAATGCTTTTTAACGACGAACATCCATAAAAAGCACCATCGCTAATTGTAGACAGACCAGTACCGAGGGTTATACTTGATAATCCTGTACATCCTGAAAAAGCACTATAGCCTATAGAAGTTACACCATCTGGTATAATTAGACTTATAAGGCTTGTGCATGCATTAAAGACATTATCGCCAATAGAAGTTACGCCCTTGCCAATAGTTAAGCTTGTAAGTCCGGTACAATCAGAAAAAGCTGAATTTCCTATAGAAGTTACTCCATCTGGGATATTTAGACTTGTAAGACTTGTGCAACTATAAAAGGCATTTATGCCTATGGTTGTTACACCACTTCCAATAATTACACTGGTTAATCCACTACAATTAGTGAATGTATACGATGGTATTGAAAGGACCCCACTTGGAATTGTAATACTTGTTAGTCCTGTACATCCCGAAAAGGCAGCACCTATCATCATTACCCCATCGGGTATTGTAATATTTGTAAGTCCTGTGCAGTTACCAAAAGCAGCATCTGCAATTGAAGCTAATACAGTAGGCAATGTAATGGATGTAAGGGAAGTTTTTCCAATAAATGTATAACCATCAGTACTCTCGAATGAATTTGTGGGCATTTCATTGGCTGGATAATTTGATAAATTAAAATAACCAGTGCCTTCATTTCCACTGTATGCCTGAATGTTTACAGCGCTCATATCAATCACTGCCAATAATGGCATTTCATCGCGCATACATTTCACATCGCGTGCATCCATGTTGCCGGTTACGGTGATGTCGGTAATGGTTGCTTTTTCTTCGGTAGTAAGTGTGTTAGTAAGCGTTCCTGCCGTGAGGTCGGTAATTGTTTTTGTTACTTGCGCTTGTAATGAAACATGCATTGATAATGCAATGATTAGAAAGAATAGAAGTTTTTTCATGATTATGATACTTTAAATATTTTTGCCTACTCGTAAAGCTTTTCGGCAAGGGCTATGTGTAATTTATATAAGTGATTATTGCACAAAAAGTTCAAGTATCAATACGGGATCAAAAAAATATCAAGTATCGTTACAGCGTCTTACCGTTTCTTTTCACGGGTTGATAAGCTCTGGATATCATCCGACAAACCGCAATCCTAAGATAGCTTTCTGGCGGTTGCACCAACTATCGAGTAGAGCGGATTAAAGAAAGCTTTAATAACCGCTGACAGCAGTCATAGACTCTATCAGCGGTTAAAAACAAACTAAGAAAACGTAAACAAATCATAGCATCCATAGAAGACAGAGTTGGAACTCTGTTATCCCGAAAACAAACAAAAACAGACTCTCAGTTACTCGGAGTGCGACTTCAAGTCGAGCCCCGAGTATGAAATAAGTAGCACGAGGGACAAACGACCCCCGATAGCTATCGGGACTGTCGCTTAAAATTTAACTTATTTTTAAGCGGTTGGGAAACCGCTTGTCGCTTGTGTGACTTCTTTATCTCTCACCTTTTCCTAATCCTTAGGTTGATTGTTTGGAAATGGTGGAAAATTATAATAAAAATCAACTCCATGCGCTAGCTTCGGTCGTCCCTTCCTTGCGACCATTTTTTCTCCCTTAACATTAAGTTTGTTCCATTTTATATGTCTTAGTCATAGCCTCACTTGGAGTGAGACTATGACTTGAGTTTCCTCACTCCAACCGCAACGCAAAAATTTGGTGCAACTGAATGAAAGTGTTTATGTTATCATTTTCAAAAATGCAGACTTTGGTAGTTTCCGTTGGCATGGCGGTAGAGTTGCCTTGCACATTGCCCAAAATACCAGTTATAAGTTTTCCAGTTATGAGCTTCAGAATACATCTTTTGCCAGTAAATTCTTCCAAAATGGGAAGTAAATCAGTTGAGTTAGGATTAGTTGTCATATTGTATTTTGTTTTTAGAAATAAATTAGCCGATGAGCGATTCAATTCAGAATTTAAAACAACAGGATTAGACAAAGGCCACAATTAGAAAAAGCACAATTAGATAACCTAAGAATATTACGAAGGCTGTTTTTAAGAAAGAAGGGTTGATAAATGATTTCAAAACCACATTAATAAGTTAAATATATAAAATTTAAAAACTATGTTTGTCGAGTAAATTACTGATAATGTTTAAAATAGATATTTATATCACAAATACTATCACTTTTGTAGCATTTAGACATAATATGTAGATATTAAAATCGTATATTTGGCGCGTTAATGAACAGTTTTTCAATGCCTTTCATCGTACTATGAGGGCATTTAAATATATTTGCAATTTTACAGCGGTAAAAGTAATGGCTTTATTTCTTCAAAACAATGACTACTTATTGTCATTTTTAGCTGAAACAGATCCCATTTCTGTTAAATTACAAAGAAAGTAGCATTTATTCTTTCAATACTATATTTTCAATTTGATAAAATTCATAAAACTGTAACATTATGGCAAAAAAAGTACTCCCTTTCGACCAAGCACAAAATATCTGGGAAGGTATTATTCGCGAGGGTAAAGAAATCAGGCTGGAATTGGATTTAGAAATTCACAAAAGAATGTTGAATCTCATTCATATTGGGCCATTTTACTACTATATTTTTGATATTCAAACTTCCTGCCTTAGTTTTGTTAGTACCAGTGTTTATGAAGTTTTAGGATATACACTCGAAGAATTTACTTTGAGTTTCTTTTTTTCCAATGTTATTCATCCCGATGATGTACAATATTATGTTAACTTCGAAAATAAGGTGGTGCAATTTTTCAGTACACTAACTGTCGAAAATATTTTTAAGTATAAAGTACAATATGAGTTTCGTGTCAGAAAAAAGTCTGGTGAATATATACGTGTATTACAACAAGTTGTAACACTTGAAACTACTCCAGAAGGTGGTGTGAATAAATCATTGGGTATTCATACAGACATCAGCGATATTAAATCCGACGGTACACCGTCTTTGTCCATTATTGGTATGGATGGCGAACCATCTTATTTGAATATCGAGGTGGAAAATGTATTTGTACCTACCAAATCGTTGTTGTCAGACAGGGAAAAAGAGGTTTTATTTCATATTATTCATGGTAAACACAGTAATGAAATTTCTGAAATGATGGGTTTGAGTAAACATACCGTATTAAACCATCGCCGCAAAATTCTAGCAAAAACCAATGCTTCAAGCACTTCCGAATTGGTTCTCAAAACGATTCAAGAAGGTTGGGTGTAAAAATGCCGCCAATCCCCTAATGGGGATTTAAGAAAAACCAAACTTATTATGTCAGAAAGTTTACAACCAATAGCTCAAGCCCAAAAAGCCTGGCAAACTGCCATTAAAAATGGCAAAGAAATCAATTTGAAAATTGATTTGGAAACCTACAGGAAATTGTTGAATATTGTGAGTGTAGGGCCATTTTACTATTATATTTTCGATTTGCAAAACTCTTACATTCCGTATGTAAGCCCCAGTATTACAGAGGTATTGGGTTATGCTCCCGAACAATTTACCCCCGAATTTTTCTTTCAGATTATTCATCCAGATGATGCGCCAGCTTTCATTCATTTTGGAGAAAAATCTATTGAATTCCTTAATACACTTTCTGTTGATAAAATTTTCAAGTATAAAATTCGTATCGATTTTCGACTCAAAAAAAGCAATGGCGATTACATCCGTATCATGCAACAAGTGGTAACCATGCAAACTACCGAAACAGGTGGCGTAAACAAAACATTGGGCATTCATACCGACATTACTCATATCAAATTCGAAGGAAATCCCGTATTGTCATTCGTTGGCATGGAGGGAGAGCCATCTTATTTGAATGTTGATATTTCAGCTGCTTTTTTGCCCACCAAGGAACTGCTAACTTGTAGGGAAAAGGAGATTTTGTATTACATTGTTCACGGCAGACATAGTAACGAAATAGCTGATATACTTTTTATTAGCAGACATACAGTGAATAATCATCGACGAAGTATTCTTAGCAAAACTGGATTAACCTCTACTGCAGAACTAATTGTAAAAGCCATTAAGGAAGGTTGGGTATAATAACTGAGATAAAATGTCTATTGGGAGTGCGAATTAAAGTTGCGTCCCAGCCTCTGAAATTGGAACACATTATTGACAGCTACCTTGAATATTTATAGTTACGCTTCTTCATATTTAACCAAAAATACATCTCATTATCAATATATTTTTCTCATTTTTGTGTGTTATTTCATTTCAATTTGTACGGCTATATTGTTGAGGATGAATTATTCAACAACAACTTTGAAAGTGCAGTGATATAAATCACTAAACACACACTGAATGCTATTAAAAAGGTTCAATTCTTTCTGAAGCCCTTTTCCCCTTTTCGATTGAAGTCATTACCAGAATGGTATTTTTGATTTTCTACATCATTTTCCAATAATTATCCATCACACTTTTATTAATGTATCTCATTTCACCCTTAATTGACCAACAAAACAGTGTGTATAAATTTTAAATACTCAAACTGGTTTGAAATAGACTGACCCTCTTTTTATGATGTGTAATTTTTAAGTATCAATACATATTATACAATCTTGTAGCGATAGGAAATGACCTAATTATCAAATTCATAATGTGTTATTGGTAGTAAATCACTTAAAAAAACAACAATATGAAAAAACAACTACTATTGCTGTCATTGGTTATTATAACAATTTCAGCGCAAGGACAAATTTCCATTCCCAATGGGGATTTTGAAACTTGGAGTTCAAGCACTTATGATCTTCCTGAAAATTACTATTATAGTTCCAACTTAAACGCTGATTACGATGCGTTTAATGTCACTAGAACTTTAGTGGCTTATCATGGAAGCTCGGCTGTAAAACTGGTCACCAACTTAAATGGTTTTGGCTATTTTATAAATTGCAACCCAAACAATGGCGATGTGGCTTCGTGGAAAGGTGGGATGGCCTATAATCAGAAGCCAACTGGTTTAAGAGGCTACTATAAATACAATGTGACTGCCGGCGATGTGGGTGTAATGATAGCTAAATTCACAAAAGCAGGAGTTGACATTGGCACATACAATATCAAGGTTGGAGGAGATTTTAATGATTACAAACTGTTTAATTTTACATTCTATCCAGCGCTTACACAAACCCCAGATTCCGTAATTTTTGGTGCAGTTTCTAGCGATTTTACTGCAAGCGACAATGGTGTAATTGGAAGCACTTTGTACTTGGACAGTGTTTCATTTACAGGTGTCACAAGTCAACCAGCTAATATGAATGGCGATTTTGAAAAATGGAGTCAAAGTCAAACACCCTACAAACTAGTTGGTTGGCCAAATAAAGACAATCAAGCAGTAGGGGTAAATAGAACTTCCGACGTGCCTAAAGGTGGTGGACAATATGCATTGGAGTTGAAAACCTACCTTAGCAAAGGAAATACAGGGAATGACAAAGCTCAAAATGGTTATATTTCAACAGGATATTATGATCAGAAATGCAATTGTTTGATGGGCGGTCAGCCATTTATAAACAAGAAAGATACACTCTCATTTTGGTATAAATACACACAAGCGTCAACAGGCAATGGCGAAATTGATTTGATGTTTAAATCAAAAGGGACAGCGTTCTCTTGGGAGCAAATAAAACTATCCCCATCAGTAGATTATAAATATGTGGAATTTCCATTTAATATTAATCAAGTTCCCGATTCTGTAATTATACAAATAATTTCATCGTCATGGCAGGATACCTTGGTTTCTTTTGTGGGCTGCGATTTAAAAATTGACAATCTCTATTTCAAATCACAAAAGACCAATACGGGTTTTGCAAGTGTTGAAAATGATGTACAGATAAGCATTTATCCAAATCCTTCAGATGGATATATGTCAATTCGTAGCGGGGGAAAGGAACTTACAAAGCTGGAAATCTACAGTCCAACAGGTGTGATGGTTTATGCAACTTCAAAATTCGATAGTAATAACGCTAAACAAATCAATATTTCAAATGTGCAGTCGGGTATTTACTTCGTGAAAGTATTTGATAAAGAAGGCATTTACACTAAAAAAATCCTGATTAAGTAACAATTATTATTTAGATACGCGCTTTACTGCGCGTATCTAAATAATAATTATCAAACTACTAAATCGTAAATCTGCTGCACTTCAGATTCTATATCACCCCAAACGGAATGGGCTGCCTGGTTGTAAAAAGGTTCACGTTTCGCCAAACCTTCGGCGATGAACTTGAGCAACTCTTCGCCTTGTCTATTGCCAAGCACAGGTCGTTTGGCCACGTGTGTTCCGCCCAACCGTTCGGCCAATTCCTGAGCGGAGTATTTTAAATAAACAGTTAACCCGTTGGCATTCATATATGATATATTGTCGAAAAAGCAGGGCGTTCCTCCGCCAGTTGAAATCACCACATCATCAAATTCTGACACTTCGTGCAAACATTTTTGTTCCAGCAGTCGAAATTTATCCTCTCCAAGATCAGCAAAAATTTGCGCAACGGTTTTAAACTGTTTAGCCTCAATTTGCGCATCCATATCTATAAAGCTGTAACCCAATTTGTTGGCTAGCAGTTTGCCAACAGTAGATTTACCAGAGCCCATGTAACCAATTAGAAAAATCCGTGTCATATTCATATTCTATTTTAATGCAAAATTAGCAATAAAAATTTGAAGGGTAATAATACTAGTGCTTTTAGGTTCTAAATTATTCGGTTTTGGAATAAATAACCTAAATATTTACAGTATCTTTGCCCAAAATAACAGACAAAAATGGCAGTAGAAAAAGAAAGTGCTGTATTATTACTTTTTACGGGTGGTACAATTAGTATGTCCGAAGATCCAGCTACGGGTGCTTTGCGTCCCATTGATTTTGACCGTCTGTTGGAATATATGCCCGAACTGAAGCAAACTGGTATCAAGGTAAAAAGTATTCCATTTTTCCCGCTTATCGATTCTTCAGATGTGCATCCACCTGTTTGGGAGCGCATTGCACTAATTATTCAAGAAAATTATAACGATTTCGACGGTTTTGTGGTACTTCATGGCACCGATACCATGGCTTATTCGGCTTCGGCATTGAGTTTTATGCTCGAAAATCTTTCCAAGCCCGTTATTTTTACTGGCGCCCAACTGCCCATTGGCATGATGCGTTCGGATGCAAAGGAAAATTTGATTACGGCCATCGAAATTGCCACTGCCAAAGAAAATGGTCAAACCATTGTACCCGAAGTGTGTATCTTTTTTGAGGATACATTGTTTCGCGGAAATCGTACCACAAAAAAAAACGCAGAGCATTTTAGTGCGTTCAACTCGTATAATTATCCCCCACTTGCCAAAGCGGGCGTGCACATAAAATACTTCCGATCTGCAATTCATTATCCAGCAGCTGGTACCAAGCTCAGAGTGCGTACGCGCATAGATCAAAACATTGCCATTTTGAAACTTTTCCCAGGCATTACTGAGCATACGGTGAATGCGATATTGAATATCCCAGACTTAAAAGCCATTGTTCTCGAAAGTTTTGGAGCTGGTAATGCCCCACGAAAAACTTGGTTTTACAATTCACTGAAAGAAGCCACCGACAGAGGAATTCTAATTGTAAATAAAAGCCAGTGCAGTACAGGTTCTGTAGAAATGGGACGGTACGAAACAAGTTTAAACCTTGTAAATGCTGGTGTTATGAGTGGGTTTGATTGCACTACCGAAGCCATTGTCACGAAACTTATGTATTTGTTGGGCGAGTTTGAATCGTTGGATGACGTGAAACACAAGCTGAGTAAAAGCATGTGCGGCGAAATGACTGTGACATGATAAAGCTACAGAATATAAGTCTGCAAAAACTCTCAAAGCAGTTTGACATTCAAAAGATTGACTATAAAAAAAGGTTGCCCATAACGGACAACCTTTTTTTCTGTAACCTATCAATTATCTACCGTACACTAAAGAATCACTTTGGCTACTCGGTTAGCTACTTTTACAATCAGTACACCATGAGTAGGAACTGCAATTGAATTCATTCCATCAACTGCTTTCTTCAAAATCAACTGTTGTCCAATACTATTATAAATTGCGATTGTCTCTCCTTCATTTGCTGATAATACAATTTTATCGTTTACGATTGAAACATTCAGCTGAGAGTAAATACTTGATAATCCTGATATAGAAGACGAAACTCCAGTTAGATTGTATTTCACATCATAAGCACCAGCACTAGTTATGCTTAATGTTGCTGTATGTGTGCCTACTGCTGTAGGAGCATAAGTGATTGATATATCAGTAGTGGGTGCAGTTCCATTTGTTTGGTCTACAGTAGCTTGTGATACTTTGAACAAACTTGCATTTGTTCCTGTAACTGCCAAAGCAATTCCAGCAGTTAGATTTACTCCGCTCACAGTTAGTATTTCCGTGGTGCTATTTCCTACTTCAGTAGCCATGTCTGGCACAGTTACTTCGGTGATAGCGATGGTTGGATCTTTAGCTACAACATTCAAAATATATTTGATACTTGCAGCACAATTACCTTCAGAAGCAGCTTGAGAAGCAGTTATATTGGTTGTACCTGCTGTAAGAATTGTTACTTCGCCTGTAGTAGCATTGACGGTGGCAACTGTTGGTGCAGAACTAGCATAAGCTATTGGGGTAATAACATTGGTAGAAGTTGCAATTTCAGTAAAATTGGCATTTCCAACAGTTTTATTTATTGAGGCTGTAGAAAAAGCCAAACCAGTAGCAACACAAGCAACAGTTCCACTACATGCTACCGTTTTGGAGGTTGCACCGGTAGAGCTTATTGTAACGCTTTCGGAATAACTGCCAGCAGCCAAACCTGATTTTAGACGTACATAAATTGGAGTGTCGGTCAAAACACCAGCTGTTTGAGTTAAAACGATAGGATTTGTTGCAACAAATAAATCACCCGTTGCCAACGAAATTTCATAATTAGCTACTGGAGCAACATTTACATCGTTTGTCAAAAGAGTACCTCCTACTTTAAAACTTTGTTGGGCAGAAGGAGCAACACTGCCATAGTTATAATTGAACCCTGTTAATGAAGCAGGAGTAACTATAAGGGTTGGGGAGGTGTTGACTGTTGCATATGTAATTTCAATCGCCTTTAGGTATAGTGCTTTTGATGAAGTCTGTGACCAGCTTATTACTATTGCACCACTAGCTGAGCCAACAAAATCATAAGGAGTAGATGTTGAAGTTAAGGTGGCACTTGTAGCACTACTATTTAAAAAGGCATTTCCACCAACAGTTACTGACACATTACCAGCAAAACTACTAGCACCAGCAGTTGTTACTTTTACGGATGTGATAGTTCCAGCAATCCCCGAAGTTGATAAACTTAGTGCAGTAGCTGGACTACTTGCAGATCCAAATTGTTGTCCTTTAGTTGCATCGTAACCCCAATAGGCTCCACCAGTTGCTGCTGCAGCCCATGAAACCGTAGATAAAATTTGAGTATCATAAGCTGTTGACCATGTTTTCGCTGTAATAGTGTGGGTGTATGTGTCTGCCCAAGTACTTACACTACCCACCATCATCACGATAGCCAGTAGCATTGTTTTTAATAAAGTAATTCTTCTCATGTTTTTGTCTTTTGAGATTTATAAAATAGTTTTGTTTGTTTTAATTTGTTCGTTTTTTTGTTCAATCTGCAAGTTGCATGGCATATTAGAATTTTCATATATTGGGTGGTATGAAAAAGCGAATTGTTACAAAAGTGTTTTGTTTATCAAAAAAAGTAGGCAAAGATAGAAATCTTTTTTGAAGAAATGCATATTCATCAAATAAAAATGAAAAAAGCAAAGTCATTTCTGTAAATTACTTTAGAAAGTGCTGTTTTTAAAAGGCGCATGTTACAAAATTATGTATTCCAATAAAAAACGCATCAAAAATGAATAAATAATTGGCTTGCGAGGTCACGCTTATTTAAACGAATAGGTCGATTCTCACGAACCGACCTACTCTTAACCTAAACCTTAACTATGAAAAATTTATCTGTTTGCCCTCAACTCTTTATCAAGTCAAAACCAATTCGATGCAAATATAGTTCTTTTTTTTAATTTGAAGTAAAATAAGAAATAAACTTATTTATTCAACTAATCTATATTCCTGTTTTTTAGATATATACGTTTTTCGATATGTTTAAAAACATTATAATTGCCATCTTTCAGGTTCAATTTTTCACCTTCATATTTAAATCAACAGTTTATATATGATTAAATAAATCCGCTAATCTCTCGTTTTAAATGACCAAGTAGGACTGAAGCCCACTTTGGTTCCTTCATATTTGGCTACTACATACCAAAAATAAGTAGTGGAAGCCTTTAAACCACTTGTTGTAACTTCCTGTAAAACCACATTTTCGCCCAATAGATTCTGGACAGTGGAATTGGATTCGAAAATGTAAATACTGTATGACAATGCCATGCTCGCCTTGTTGCCATCCACTTTCCATTTTAGTGTAAGGGCCAAGGTTTGGTCAACTGCACCATTACCAGGAACGGGGTCATAAAGCGATAAGGTGCCAACATTTTTATCGTCTTTGAAAATCAGAAAATTCATCAAAGTACTATCGTTTTGGAAAATTGCCACTGTCATAGAATTAGTTAGATAATCTTTTTTCTTGATATTTACAGCAATGTCCCCTTCTTTCACTTTAAGAATAGAGAAATTCCCTTTTGCGTCGGATAGGGTGGAAACACTAGCTGGCGTGGTGGTAATGAGTGCACCTTGAATGGGCAAATAGGTTTCACCATCAAGCACTTGGCCACTTATTTTGCCGTAGCTAATGATGTCCAATTTGTCTGATTCGCAAGAAAATAATGATGCCATAAATAGCAAACTGATATAAAACAGACTCTTTTTCATAATTCTTATATTATTATTGTTTCTTATTCATCAAAAACACTTTCATTCCCAGCGAAATACCCCAGCTCATATCGTTGTATTTGCCCGCTTTTGTACCATCAAAGTAATCGTTCAAATAATAATTTGTTCCGCAAGATATTGAAAATCCCAATTTGTGATTAACCATATATTCCATCCCAAATGTGCCGTTTATTTTTGGCAACAAATCTTTTTCGGATAATCCCACCCCCGACTGTTTATCGTTCGAACCTTGTTTTGGAATACTTTTATCGAATCCAGCTCCAAAACTGCAGTATGGGGTAAGTTTTTCGAAAGGCAAAAAAACATAACGCAATGACAAATCAGCGGTAAAGGCTTTATCATCAGCCTTTTGCTGAACCATTAAACCACGATATCCGAATTCTAAATCGAGATTAAAATATGGATTGAGCGCAGTGCCAACCAATAAAGTAGATTTAGGGCGCAAATAACTTGTAGCATAATCACCAGAATACATGTTTGAGCCAGCATTAATGCCCAAAGTTAGTTTTCCACGATTGTTCTTGTCAATTTTGCGACCCAATGGATCCGCTTCGTAATTTATTCTTTTTTCATCCTCGTAATTCGTAAATGCCACTGATGCAGTGTCTTTTGGATTTTGAAGTCCCCACAGTTTATCTTTCACGCCTTCAATAATCATACTTTCTACAGCTTTCTCTATGGCCTCGGTGACACAAATTTCTGACGGCTCATTAAATGTAAATCCAGTTTCGGCCTCCAACAATCGCTTGGTTTGTACGTATCTGAACAATCCAGCCGATACTTCTTGCGAAAGTATAGATTTAGTGGTGTAAACGGTTTTTAAAACTTTTCCATTGGCAGTAGAAACAGCTCTTATATAGATACTTATGCGGTCTTCGCGATATTGTCCAGATAAATCGGCTCCAAAATAACGTATGCCTGCTCCACCCGTCAGAATATTTGTTTCATACGAAATGATGCCCCCTTCGAGGATGATGCCCGCAAATAAAAGTGGCGGCAAAAGTGCTTCTGTGTTTTGGTCTTTTCCTTCGTACTGCGCTCTGCTGGTCCTGATTATTTTCCTCTCATTCAGCAGATTGGCCATGTTTTCTCGCTCGATTGGAATGAACCAACCCGATTCTTCCAAGGTGCGAATAAGAATGGTAGTGGCGCCTTGCGTTACGGCGGTTGACCAACTAGCACCAGTTTCTGACGGTTTGTATTGCCCGGTTTGGTCGCGAAATTTATAAACTGCTGTCACAATTTTCTCTTGCGGTTTGGGCAGATTTAACAGCAATCTTTTTGCAGGCGACTCTGGCCCCAGCACTGCCCTTCGGGGCTGCAAAGGCTGATGCATGTAGGAACCACATGCCATAAAAAATAACACAAGTACAGACACAAAGATTGACCTTAACCCATTTTTTTTCTGCAACATAATAATAAATCTACGTAAATAAATAATTAAAAATAGGGAACGGAAACGGTGGTGGTACTTCCAGTTTTATTGTCCAAAATGGTAATGCTCAATCCATTGGTCTGATCACCCACTTCTATTTGATAATCGCCCAGCACATAAGTACCAGCAGTTAAAGCATTTTCGCCAAATTGACGAGAAACTATTTGCCGCGAAAGTTGGCTCAATATCTGTTGATTCAAACTTTCAGCGAAATTTTTCAATGGGTCTGAGTTATAGCCGCTTGATGGATTAGTCGTTACGGGATCTTTAATGTCATTTTGAGCTTGTGCCGAACTCAATAACCAGCTGTAATTGTATGGATTACCACCAAATGCAGGGTTTTTCGGGGTGTAGGTAAAATCTTGTCCATAAGTTTTTCCTACCATAAAAATTGATATAACGATGAGCAATTTTAATACTTTTTTCATAGTGTATGGTTTATATTATCTTTATTTTTCAATTTTACTTGTCACATTCATCTCTATTAATAAATACCTGACCCATTCATGTCGTCTCCGTTTAACTGCTTCATAATTTCCTCATAATTAGCCAGATAATCTTGTGTTAGATAAACAGCTTCCTCTGTTTGCGATTCAATTATGTCTTGCCTTGGCTGAAGTATGGCTTGGTAAACCATGTTGTCATTTATCAAAACAGTTATCATTGTAGAAGTCAAGCGAAAAGGTTTTTCGGAAATCGTAATGGTATAATTTTTAGCACTTGATGGAGCTGACCAGCTATTGTAAAACAAATCATAAAAATCTTTTCCCGATTTTGTTTTCGTATCATCCACCAACAATCCATCCACTTCAATCTCCACATCATTCGTCTTTATTGCCTTTTGTTGTGTAACTTCCTCCAGTAATTTCTTCAATTCGGCCGGTATGGGCTTGGTTTTTATAGCATCTTCTTTGGAAGACGAAATGTCTGAATTTGAGATTGTGTCTGGTGGCAATACCATTAGTTCCACACGTCTATTTACAGCCCTGCCCTCCTCTGTTGCATTATCGGCCAAAGGTTCAGTAAAGTTTTTACCTTTAATTTCTTTTAGTTGAGCCACATTCACATTCTTTGAAATTAAAAAATCGGCTACCGATTGCGCTCTAATTTCCGATAATTTTTGATTGGTTTCTAATATACTCACGTTATCCGTATGACCGATAATGGAAATTTTTGTTGACGGGTTTTTATTCAAATAATCAGAAAATTTAGTCAATGCTTCTTTAGAAACTTCGTTAAGCATGCTTACTCCGGAAGCAAAATGAATCCCAATATCAACTTTCTTTAATGCTGTTTTCTTAAAGTTCGGATTGTTTGTATTCTCATTATTAGCCAATAATTTAGCTTTATTTTCGGGTAGTTCAACAACAATGCTACTAACAGTTGGATGTTTTTTTAGCGTATCAACTTTATTTATTGAAGGAATTATCAACAAAGCAGTAAAAACGATATTGGCAAATAAAATCATAATCTTCTGTTTTATATAGCGTGTAAAATCCGATAGTTTTGTTAAAGATTATAGTGCAAAAATACGGTTGAAACAGATTTGATCTAATAGAGTCAACCCTAAAAAACCAATGGTATAAACCCTATTAAACCCCTTACAACCATTGAGGGTTTAACCTCTATGAATGCTAAAGATTAGGTGTGAATACTTATTTAATAGATGAATGTTGAAGTGCAAATCATTCAACTCAAGCTCTTCTAGTTCAAATCATTGTAAAATGCTATCGCAATGGAAATGAAAAATATGACTGGTCGATAAGCACTTTCATTTCGGAACCTTTTTGATTAATTTCAATACCACCTACCGAATTGGATAATTCATTGTTTACATGCAGGAATAAGTTTGATCCAGATTGAATATAAGTATTCCCTTTTATTGTAGAATTAGAAAATCCGGATGTTTCCAGGCTTATGTTTTCCCCCTGCTGAATTATTTTGTCATATAAAACGTGTTCAGTATAATTCTCTTGTTTATAGGCAATTACTTTGTTATTAGTTCCATTTTGCAAGGATATTAAATTGTTGTTTTTTCCTATTTGTTCGGCCGAAATAGTGTTGTCAGTGCCTTGTTGAACAGCCATCAAGCCATTCCTACTTCCATTTTGCGAAATGCTTATTTTATTGCGCTCACCCTCAATCAAATAGGAATTGGCGTCATTTGCATTGACAGTTAAATTTAGACCTTTATTTTCCGAATTTGCCTGAATTTCATGAGTATTTCCAATGTGAGAATACAAATAACCCAACTGATAACCCAGCAAAAGATTTCCACTTCCAATTTGTTGAATATTTAATTCATTGCAATTTCCCGTTTGAACGCTGTAGGCCTGATTACTAATATCGCTTAACATCCCATTTTGTTGATGAATACTGGTTTTGTTCTGATCACCAGTTTGTTGCGCCATCACATAATTGCTCAAACCTTGATTAATGGCTTGGAACTTCATTATATTATCAATCCCAGAATTGTGAATTTGCTGTATCACTTCATTCGTTTGCGAACCTGAATTGTTGATTGTTTGCTGAGCAAAAATACACAAGTTAAGCTGCAATAGAAAAGCGATATAAAGAGTGGCTTTTTTCATGATATAATTGGGTTTTTAAAATTTACCCCGACCCGAATTGGGCCGGGGGTGAGCCATTTGAGATTTGAATGTAGATTTTTTTTCTAGAAGCAACCTCTCAAATGCAGACATAAATTAATGCGGTCCAGTTATAAAAACCGATATTATAATTTGAAGCTAAAAATTCCGTTCCTCTATTTAATTGAACCTTATTGAGTTAGATAAATTTCAATCAAACATCTGAAACTATTATTTTAACTTGTTTGGACTTGAAACTAATTTATGTCAGTTAATCATCACTTATTCTTTATTGTTGCACTACTTCTGCATAATTTCCAGCACCAACTTGGCATACATTACTCAAGTCGCCTTTTCCCAATTGATCAATTTTAGCGGTATTCCAAGTACCTTCTTGGGTTGTAATTGCAGCATTCATTTCGCCAGCTTGATTCAATGAAATTTTATTGTTATTGCCAGTTTGTAATTGATAACCTTCATTATCACTGCCAGATTGCATTATGGTAGCAAGGTTAGAATTTCCGTACTGCATTTGCATTTGGTAATTGTCATCACCTATCTGGGTAATTATGCCATTATTCAAATCTCCATTCTGAATTTGAACGGAACTATTACAATTTCCCAATTGAATAGACAATGCTGAATTCCAAGTACCTACTTGTGTCTGTGCAGCAGTATTCTCATTTCCAGGTTGATAACTAAATGCAGTGCTCTGACCAGTTTGAGTTTGTGTTGCAACATTATGAATTCCAGATTGATCAACAAAGGCTACGTTCGTCCCAACTTGAGTTTGGGTAGAAGTATTTTTGTTTCCTGATTGATAAGCACTTGCTACGTTATGATAACCATTCTGAACTTGAAGGGCTTTATCATAGCTCCCAGATTGATCAACAAGGGCTTTGTTAAAACTACCAGGATCTGTAGGTAACAATTCAAGATCTTGTTCTTGTTTTGCGCTGTTAAAGTTGCCTGTTTGTTTAATTTTAGCTTCATTGCCGTATTTTTCTTGTTGTTGAGAAGCATAATTGTCATTCCCACTTTGAAGAATTTCAGCCAATGATTTTCCTTGTTTTACATTTGGGCCTTGTATTTGAAGCGCTTCATTTCTATCACCAGACTGATCGATAAAAGCTTTCAAAACACCAGCATTCGAACCAGTCAAAGTTCCATCGGCAACCTGCTTCACGGTAGCCAAATTCTTTTCTCCTGATTGATAGACATCTGACAAGGTAGAATTCAAGGCATTGTGATTTACCTGAGTCACAACAGCCGTATTCTTCTTGTTAGATTGAGTTACGTTAGCCACATTCTTTAACCCATCTTGATGGATTTGTCCAACGTGGTCTGAACCAGTTTCAACGATGTTTGCTACGTTATTTAACTGTGCAAACGATGCTCCAGAAGTAAGTAGGAGACTTGCGATAAATAAACTTAACTTTTTCATGATTTTTTGTTTTTAAATAGTTTGATTTTTTGTTTTTATATTCACTAATATCGGTTTTTTTATTTTTGGGTAATGCTTATTCGATTGCTCTTTCCATTCTGCGTGATACTCACTTTTGATTCCTGATCAGTCTGAACTATTGATATCCTATTCTCCTCGCCACCTACAAGTATATTATTTTGGTTATTGGTGGAATCAGAGTTTGTTGTTATCAATTTGTCGTTAATCATTACGCTGTTTGAATGACCATTTATCTTTATTGAATATCTTGTTGAATCGATAGGCGAACCTCTTGTGGATTCATTTGTTACTATTTTGCAATTTGAATGTCCGTGTCTTACCGGTTTTTCCATGGCCAAACAAAAAGTGCTTGTGTATAAAAAAAGCATTAATAGTAGAAATGCTTTGTAAATTATCTTTTCCATTTTATTCTATCAATTTAATGGGTTCAATGGTCTAATTCGCCAAATCATTTTTAGTGTTTTGTAATGATACAAATGTATAGGATTCGCAAAGGCAGTTTAATAGTAAAATCCCTGAAAAAATGCAAGTGAAAACCATATTAAAGTATACTAATACAGACTATTAGTACTAGTGTGGCTACTTAAATTATTAGGAGTTATAACTTAGTTTGGCTACAATAAAATGAGATTGTTTATCAATTAAGAGGATTATTACCCTGCCAGAAAGTCTAATATTCAGCTACATATACTTGTTCGGCGATAAGGGTTTTTTCCAAAGTGATTTAGTATTTCGCGCAAACTCTAATTGCCGTTGATTCGGTGAAATTATGGCTAATAAAAAAAATAATTTGAACTGAAATATTTAATCCTACTGAATGTTTCAAACAAAAAAAATCCGCAGAGAAATTGAATTCTCAGCGGACTAATACAAACTTTTCATTTATGTTGAAAACGGAATTGTTGGTTTATTATTAATCAGTTATATTTTTCTGACGAATTTATTTCAATGGAAATGAGAAAAATGACTGGTCAATAACCACTTTCATATCATGGCCAGTTTGAGAAACTGTAATTCCACCACCTAACGCTGGTGGTGTATCGATATTTAACGCAACCGACAAGTTTGAACCTTGCTGAATATAATTATTGGCAAGATTACCCGTGGTTTCGGAGATGTTGAATGTATTGTTGTCGCCTAGCTGAGTAATGTAATCACCCTTGCCATCAATATTTGTTTGTTTGAAATTCTCCACTCTGTTATTAGTACCAACCTGATGAGAACTGAAAAATTGATTACGCCCAACTTGCTCTACATCAATAAAATTATTACTGCCTTGCTGAATAGTTAGTATTTTGTTTGAACTTCCTATTTGCGAACTGATGAGGGTATTGTTATCGCCATTCCCAACAAAATTATTAGCCGTAGTAGTAAAAGTCAGCATGTTTTGAAGCACCGTGTTATTTTGAGTGCCCTCATTCAATATACCAGAAATTAAATATCCAAGCTGAAAACTAAACAATACATTTTCACTCCCTTTTTGAAATATATCTACAAGATTTTCATTCCCTTGCTGATATGAGCTTGATGTGTTTGGAAGCGAAAATAAATTTCCATCTATCGTTTGAACTAGTTTCGCTGAATTCTTATTTCCTAGTTGTGTAATGCTAGAAATATAATTCTGCTCCAAAATTATTGACGCAAATTCAGGAGAAATGATTTGCTGGATGTTCGTTTGTCCAAATGAATGAATTGAACTGAACAAACACATGATTACAATTACGATAGATGACTTTTTCATTTTGTTGTTGATTAATGATTCAGAAAGGAGTTTTTTTAGTTGTGCAAAACTAGTCACCGGATTAGATAATCCGGTGACTTTCAAATTAATAAATTAATTACAATTGAGTAATGGTATCAACTTGTTTTATTATAATAGAATCATGATTATATTGCCAGCTTTTTACATTTTGAACTGTATTTGCAACTTGGTTAATCCTTGTTTCATTACCAGTACCATTTTGAATTGACTCTGCTAACTGATTATCTACTTCACCAGTTTGAGTAATAGTTAATCCATTATTATTCCCCTCTTGGTTTGAGTAACTTGTATCATACGTCCCTGTATGTAAAAAATCTGATCCCGTTTGATTCAAAATAGAATTATTATTATTAGCATATTGCTTAATATCACTAAAATTTTTAATTCCCTTTTGATCTATAGTTGCATAATTCCCATTTCCGGACTGTACCAAATAAGATTCATTATTTGGAATTTTCACTTGACTACCCTGATTAAGGACATAAGTATTGGCATCACCTGATTGTGTAGCTTTGGCATAATTTTTACTTCTGTCATATTCTGGGAGTAAAAATCCATCACTACCATTTCCTGCTTCCTCGGATTGAGTAAGTTTCGCATAATTAGATGAACCACCACCTTGAACAACATTTGCTGTATTTTTACCTGTAAACAAAAAAAGATCGCCTGTTTCTTGTGTCATAGCTGCTTCATTCGAACTGCCGGTTTGTTTCAAATCGATGTTATTATCCCAACCTTTTTGAGCTGTATATAAACTATTTGAACTTCCTGCTTGCACAGCATTGATAGTGTTAATATCTAGGTTTGATATTGATGCCGTCTGAGTAATATTTGCATAATTACCACTACCACCTTGATATAAATCGGTTGTCTTTTGTGCCATTACCATTCCAGTACCAAGCACCATTGCTAAAATAAAACTTAACTTTTTCATGTCGTTTAATTTTTAGAGTGAATTAATTTATTGTTGATTTTTTTGAGAAATCGAAATTTTATTGTTATTTCCTTTTTGGGTGATTTTCACTTCCGAGTTTTGGTCGGTCTGAATGACAGTTATCGTATTCCCTTCGCCGTCCACAGTTATTTTGTTTTGGTTGGTGGTGTCGGGGTTTGTTGGCAGTATTTTGCCGTTTACTATAACCGTATTCGCCTTGCCGTTTATCAGAACTGAAATGTTTATTGTGTCTTCGGGCGATGCTCTTGCTGGAGAAGCTCTAGCTGGCTGGTTGGCTGCGGTTATGTACTTGGCATGTCCCTTTCGCTTCTGCATTTCGTAGGCAGCACAATTAATTATTGAGCTGGCAGTGAGTAGTATGGAAAGGATGCCTGTGATATGAATCGTTTTCATTGCGTCGAATTTTAGATGTAAAAGTCCCATAAGCTCAAACCATGAGCTACCCACTAAATCTGAGATACTAAAAGCATGTTTATTGTCTAGCTCAAATTTAGTAATGAAAAAACACAAATTGTCATCAAGAAATAAATATCGGAATTGATATTGGCTGGTCGATTTCTCAAAATCTTAGCCCTCATTTGAAGTACTGCCACTTTGGTTTATAGCCCATTGTTTTTTGAACGAGCGTTCAATTTGGGATATTTGATTTGTGACTGAAATTGATATTGCAAAAATATAGCTTTGCTTGAATGTCCACAATAGAAAAAACACTGGAATTTGACTTCAAAAACCATATTCTTTTTTAGTGAAAATAAACCTTCATTTGTGTGTGACCCTCTCTGTATTTAGGCGGAGGAAGGGTAATCATCATCTAGGCTTATTTTTAGTATGTCGGAAAAATTAGATAGGCCGAAAACAGTAGCAATGATTTTTTTGCTGAAACACGCTTCTGATATAAAGTGATTTAGCCCAAATGAAAAAATTCACTTGAGCTTATCCTGTTTTTGTTTTTGTGAAATTGTATGGTTTCTGGTATTAAAAGAGAGTAAACGCTGGTTAGTAGTTTTTAAAAAAATGAGAGCGCAAATAAGGTGCTAGTGTTATGTTAGTTGTGCTATGTCGTTCTTTAATATCGGATGCGTCAAACCGCTTTAAGCGGTTGGACGCTGAATCCGCTCAACCGCTTCAAGCGGTTTGTCGGATGAATACACGCCAGTTATTACTTAACACAACACTAGTTATCAGCTATTTGCCACCTGCAATTGGCGATTCTTTCAGCCTTGTGGATACCGCCAAACCAGCCACCGAAAGCGCAATAAGAAATATTAGTGGGTTGGTCATGGAGCCAGTATGTTCTGCCTTAAAACTGTCCATTCCAAAAATAAATGCGATGCCCGATATTTGCCCCATCAGAATAACCAGACCGTTGGAAGTCACTTCGGAGATGGGATGTGTTATTTCAGCAGCATATTGAAAACCAATTGGGCCCGCACTCAAAAGGAAAAAACCCATAACGAATCCCGAAGTCAGAAGAGAAATGTAACTGCTGGCAAATGTAACTCCCGCCAGTCCTAGAATAGCTCCAAGCAATGCAATGACGATGAAGGGTTTTCTTTTTTGGTAATAATCCGATAACATGGGCATGATGAGTGCGCCAAAAATGCCCCCAATTATCATCATTCCACCAATGAGTCCTGCCTGATCGGACGAGAATCCGCGTGGTTTGAGAATGACTTCAATCCAAGTAGTTACGGCATTAAAAACGCCCAGCCCCACAAAAAAGATAAGCAGCAGGTAATAAAAGTTTCGGTTGCTAAAAAGGTCTTTCATGCCATTCAGCACCAAGGCTCGTTCCTCCAAATTTACAGCTTGCGGCGGAGTTTTAGGATGCTCTTTTGCAAAAACAATAAATACCGTTGCAGCCACCACCGCAATAATTCCATAGATATAAAGCATGCCATTCATGCCGTGTCCTTGCGCAAGATAGGGCGTCAATAATAGTCCAATCAAAATGCCCAGATACATGGCCAGCGTACCCAACCCTGATGCGGTAGCCCTTTCGCTCACAGGAAACCAACGTGCAGCCAGCTTGGTAATGGCATTAACAAGAAACGGTTGACCCACGGCTATTCCAATTTGTGCTAATAACAGCAATTCATAGTTGGTCGAAACCATACCGCGCAACATTCCAAAAACACCTGTGAGTGCTGCTCCAATTCCCACTCCAATACGAATGCCATACTTGTCGATGATCCACGAAGCTGGAATAGAAACCACAATAAAAACAAGCATGAAACACATCGACAGCAGCCCAATCTGCAAATCAGAAACGCCATAATACTGAGTGGCATTGGCAGTTACAGCTGCAAAAGTAATCCATAGCAACTGGTTGACGGCCACTATGAGCATATATACACCAAGCATTACCCAGCGATATTTGTAGACTTTAAAATTGAGAGTTTCCATTGGAATGATTTCTTTATTTGAGAAAATGTCGGTTGCGAATCGACTGATATGAAGCATTTTATGTGTAGTTTCCATGTTTTTCGGGTGCAAAGATAAGGAAATTTGTTGAAATGTGAGGACTACTGTGATTTGACTATACTTTCTATTGTCCACCTTATTCATTGTAAGCCGAAAATTTGCTATTATTTCTTTTTCCTCGAGAATTCTTGTCAAACCATACAGTTCGAGCCATCAATGTATTATTACCCGAAATAAATCCCATTAAATCCTCTCAAGATTTCCCTTTCTTCCATTAATCCTCCGTTTTAACAAGCTTCTTACTCCTTATATTTATCATACATTTATTATAGATGTATCATAGACCTTACTTAGACTACTCATATTATAAATACTATAATATATCCATATTAAATGTATATTAGTAAGTTAATGTATTTATCTTTATAATCACTGGTTATAAGCATAGATGATGGGAGCAAGTCAGGAACTACAATAGGCACAAATAGTATTTACCAATAATATAACAAGAAAAATTATGGCAGAAACCTCAGTGAAAACACAAGAGAACCACAATAGTTATTTCTCCAATTTGAAGAAATAACTATTGTGGTTCTCTTGTTTCAAAATTAAATCAGACCAAATTTAGCTTTATGCCAGCACAAAGTCCAGTTGTTTTTTGTCCAAATTGGCACGGGCTACTTTTACCCTCACTTCATCGCCCAATTGAAACTTTTTGTGGTGTTTTCGACCAATCAAACAGTAATTCTTGTCGTCAAAATTGTAGAAATCATCGTCGAGGTCACGGATGGGAACCATACCTTCGCATTTATTTTCCACCAATTCCACGTAAATTCCCCATTCGGTAACGCCAGAAATAACACCTTCGAAAACTTGCCCGATGCGTTCGGCCATGAATTCCACTTGCTTGTATTTGATGGAAGCACGTTCGGCATTCGCTGCCAATTGCTCCATGGCGGAACTGTGCTCGCAGTAGCCCTCGTATTCTTCGGCATTCACGCTGCGACCGTCTGTGGCATATTTTTCCAACAACCTATGCACCATCATGTCGGGATAACGACGGATGGGCGACGTGAAATGGGTGTAATACTCAAAAGCCAATCCATAATGACCCATGTTGGAAGTGGAATAAATGGCTTTTGCCATGGAACGAATGGCGAGTGTTTCAATCAGGTTTTGTTCTTTTTTGCCTTGCACCTGGTCCAACAATAAGTTGATGGAACTGGATACAGCGGCTGGTTTTCCTGTTGTTTTCAGGTTATATCCAAAACGTTTGATGAACACCGAAAAAGTCATCAATTTGTCGGGGTTGGGCACATCATGAATTCTATACACGAAAGTTTTGGCTTTTTGTCCTCTACCCGGTTTGCCAATGTGCGTGGCTACCGTTTTGTTGGCCAGCAACATAAATTCCTCAATCATTTTGTTGGCATCCTTTTGCTCCTTGAAAAATACCGAAGTTGGTTTTCCTTTTTCATCAATTTCAAAACGCACTTCCACACGGTCGAAAGCAATTGCACCACTTTCAAAACGACCTTGACGGAGTATTTTTGCCAATCTGTCCATGGTCAGAATTTCTTCTTTGTAATCGCCTTCGCCAGTTTCTATCACCTTTTGCGCTTCTTCGTATGCAAATCGGCGATCACTGCAAATCACTGTTTTGGCAATTTTATAGCTCACCACTTTTGCTGCATCATTCATTTCAAAAATAACCGAATAAGTCAGCTTGTCTTCGTTGGGACGCAATGAGCAGATGCCGTTTGACAAATGCTCGGGCAACATGGGGATGGTACGATCCACCAAATAAACCGACGTTGCACGTTGTTCTGCTTCCGTTTCAATAATGCTTTCGGGAAGTACATAATGGGTTACATCCGCAATGTGAACGCCTACTTCCCAATGTCCGTTGTCCAATTTGCGCAGCGAAAGTGCATCGTCAAAATCCTTGGCGTCACGTGGATCCACCGTAAAAGTGGTTACATTTCGCATATCAATTCGCTTGGCAACTTCGGCCGGTGTAATGCCTGCATCCATCTTTTCGGCTGCCGCTTCCACCTCTGCCGGATATTTGTATGGCAATCCAAATTCTGCTAAAATTGCATGCATTTCTGCATTGTTGTCGCCTTTATCTCCCAAAATATCAATCACTTCACCAACTGGATTCTTGGCATTTGCTTCCCATTCCAACAGTTTCACAACCGCTTTTTGTCCTGTTTTTCCACCTTTCAATTTGCTTTTTGGAATAAATATATCATTGGTCATGATGCGGTTGTCCAAAGTAAGGAAAGCATAATTTTCCGACACATCCAAAATACCCACGAAGGTATCCTTGGCTCTTTTGACAACTTCTACTACCTCACCTTCAATCGGTTGTCCTTTTCGGTGTGCATATAAAAATACTTTTACCGTGTCATTCAGCAAAGCGTGATTGGTTTTACGTTCTGGAATAAATATCAAATCGCCGCCATCATCTGGTTTAAGATAGGTTTTAACGCCTTGTCTTTCAATTGTTCCCGAAATATATCCACCACGAGAATTGACTTTGAAGCAACCACGTGAGATTTCTACCAAGTAATCTTCTTCGAGAAGTTCATACAGTATCTGATTGATAAAAATCCGTTGGGATTCGGATTTGATGTTCAATAACGAGGATACTTGTTTGTAATTGAATGTCTTTTCGACATTCTCGTTGAAAACATTGACAATATTCTTTACCAATTCGGTTTTGCGAATGCGGGTGCTGGTGCCGGAGGGACGTTTCTTTTTTGACATGCTTGATGTGTTTCGTGTTTTGTGTTTCGGGAAGTTGGTACGTGATAGCTATTCGTATCAGATTCCGAAAAGAATTGAAAGGTTTCATTTTATAATACCGCAAATATACAACAAAGCAGGCTAATGTATCCATTTCAGGACCTCTTTTAATAAAGAATTCATAATGTATTCTTTTTATGTTGTATAACATGATATTTTATGCATCATATTCAAAAAACAAGTGTTTTCTTTACACTTGTTTTATTGATGAATATAACCGTTTAATAATATCGGTTTATATAGCTGAAAATAAAAGCTTTACGGACGCATTAAAACGATATTGAAAATTCCATTTTTGATAATACATAATACGATATTTAAATGACAGCTGCTTTTTACCAGAATAAAGATACACATTTAGTTGCTGTTGACTGTATAATTATGGGTTTTAAGGACAACGATTTGCATATTCTTATTGCAAAAAGGCCTTTTGAACCGATGAAAGGTGGTTGGTCGTTGATGGGTGGCTTTGTTAATCTTGGTGAAAGCATAAATGAAGCTGCTCAACGGGTCTTGGATGAATTTACGGGAATTGATGATGTTTTTATGGAGCAACTGGGTGCGTACGGGGAAGTGGAGCGTGATTTGGGAGAACGGGTGGTTTCTATTGCGTATTATGCTTTGGTGGATATTGATAAATTTGATACTTCATTGGCCATAAAATACGATGCTCGCTGGGTGAAAATATCATTGTTGCCAGAACTTATTTTCGACCATAATAAAATGGTGAAAGACACCATTAATACATTACAACGCCGAGCAGCTGTAAAACCGATCGGTTTCAATTTATTGGGTGAACAGTTCACATTGCCAATGTTACAAAGTTTGTACGAGTCTATTTATCAAGAAGATATTGATAAAAGAAATTTCCGAAAAAAGATATTGTCGATGGATATTCTCGAAAAGCTGGACGAGAAAGACAAGAGTGCTTCAAAAAGAGGTGCGTTTTATTACAGATTCAACAAAAATAAATACGACCAATTGATACAGCAAGGGATGCATTTTTCATTGTGAAAAGACGGCCCCAAATCCGCCAGCTGGCGGAGCTTAGAGACGCAGTTTGTAAATAAGAATGTGGTGTAAAGAAGTTCTTAATTTTTTTTGAAGCAATAAGTGTAATTTAAACGCTTATATCAGAAAGTAAAAGTTAGGAGCAAGGAAATAGTAAATGACCAAATAGTAAATGATTTTATGTTAGAAGCATTAAAAGAAGAAGTTTTCAAAGCCAATCTCGATTTAGTAAAACACGGATTGGTGATTTTTACTTGGGGTAATGCCAGTGCCATTGACCGCGCAAGTGGATTGGTTGTGATAAAACCATCGGGCGTTTCATACGACAATATGAAAGCGGAAGATATGGTGGTGGTGAATTTGGACGGAAAAGTAATTGAAGGTAAATTCAAACCATCGTCTGATACCGCTACTCACTTGGTTTTCTACAAGGCATTTCCAAACATTGGTGGTGTGGTGCACACGCATTCTACTTATGCCACTTCATGGGCACAAGCCGGATGTGATATTCCAAACATTGGCACCACGCATGCCGACTATTTTAGTGCCGGTATTCCATGTACACGCAGCATGACGCAAGCCGAAGTGGAAGGTGAATATGAACTGGAAACTGGAAACGTAGTGGTAGAAAGATTCGAAAGCTTGAATGCTGACCATATTCCTGGTGTTTTGGTGAAAAATCACGGACCATTTTCGTGGGGTAAAAATGCCGAGGATGCTGTTCACAACGCTGTGGTTATGGAGCAAGTAGGCAAAATGGCGTATATCGCTTATGGGGTAAATCCAGATTTGACCATGAATGACCACTTAATCAAAAAGCATTTCTTTAGGAAACACGGGCCGGGTGCTTATTATGGGCAATGAATGACCCCTAGCCCCTAAAGGGGAACTATGCAAGTCCGTCTTCATAGTCCATTTAAATTTATTTTTTAGAAATATTACAAATAACACTCTTATCCCCCTTTAGGGGTTAGGGGTTATAATATCAACATTAACAATACTAACTTCTCTGACTCCCCTTTAGGGGTTGGGGGTAATATTTTACAATATCATGGCTTACAAAGATTTAGAAGTATGGTTCGTTACAGGAGCACAGCTTTTGTACGGCGGAGACGCAGTGGTTCACGTAGATGCACATTCTACTGCAATGGTAAAAGGATTGAACGAGTCGGGCAACCTGCCTGTAAACGTTGTTTATAAAGGAACAGCCAACTCGTCGTCTGAAATTTCTGACATTATGCGTGCTGCCAATGGCGATACCAAATGTGTTGGTTTGATTACTTGGATGCACACTTTTTCTCCTGCTAAAATGTGGATTCATGGTTTGATGGACTACAAAAAACCATTGTTGCACCTTCACACTCAATTCAACGAACAAATTCCTTGGTCAGAAATCGACATGGATTTCATGAACTTGAATCAATCTGCTCATGGTGACCGCGAATTTGGTTTTATTACAAGCCGTTTACGCAAACCACGCAAAATCGTTGTTGGTTTCTGGAAAGACAAATCTACCCACGAAAAAATTGCTGGATGGATGCGCGTTTGTGCTGGATGGGCTGATGCTCAAAGCATGCAAATCATCCGTTTTGGTGACAACATGAACAACGTGGCTGTAACCGATGGCGATAAAGTAGAAGCTGAAATCCGTTTGGGTTATCACGTTGACAATGCACCAATTGCTAAATTGGTACCTTTTGTTGAAGCGGTTACTGAATCAGAAATTGATGCATTGGTGGATGAATACGAGAAATTATATGACTTTGCTGATGACTGCAAGAAAGGTGCTGAGAAACACATTTCTGTTCGTCAGGCTGCTGCTCAGGAAATTGGATTGCGCCGTTTCCTTGAATCTAAAAATGCAACTGCATTCTGTACAAGTTTCAACGAATTGGAAGGAATGTCTCAATTGATGGGATTTGCTTCACAACGATTGATGGCTGAAGGTTACGGATTTGGTGCCGAGGGTGACTGGAAAACTGCTGCTTTAACACGCACCATGTGGGTTATGGCAGAAGGATTACCTGGTGGATGTTCATTCCTGGAAGATTATGTATTGAATTTTGCTGGTGAAAATAGCTCAATTCTTCAATCACACATGTTGGAAATCAACCCGGAAATTGCGAAAGCTAAACCACGTATTGAAGTTCACTTCTTGGGAATAGGTGACGCTGGTGTTTGTGCTCGTTTGGTATTCCAGGCACACGAAGGTACTGGTATTGCTGCAACTGTTGTGGATATGGGTAACCGTTTCCGCATGATTGTAAACGAAGTAACAGTAATTGAACCACAAGCATTGCCTAAATTGCCTGTTGCTTGCGGATTGTGGATTCCACAACCAAACCTCGAAGTAGGTGCTGGTGCCTGGATTACTGCTGGTGGAACTCACCACTCTAGTTTCTCATTCTCTATCACCACCGAGATGATGGAAGACTACGCAGAAATTGCTGATATCGAAATGTTGATTATTGATAAAGATACCAACATCCGCAACTTCAAGCAAGATATTCGTAACAACGAAGTGTATTACATGTTGAATAAAGCGCTTAGATAGTCGGTAGTTTGTAGTCGGTAGATAGTAGTAAGAAGTCGGTAGCTAGTAGTGGGTAGTTTATAGTAAGAAGTCAGTAGATTGTAGTACGAAGTCGGTAGTAAAAAAGGAGATAAAACAGTTTTTTATAAAACAAAATACTTCAATTTACTATTTATAAACTACCATCTACTATCTACCAACTACCATCTACTAACTACAATCTACCCACTACAGTCTACAATCTACCCACTTCTTACTACTTTCTACAAACTACTAACTACATACTAAAAAATGAAATACGTAATAGGTTTAGATTATGGAAGCGATTCAGCCCGTGCGGTGATCGTAAACGCCGAAAATGGCGAAGAGCTGGCTTCATCAGTAAAGTATTATCCACGTTGGTCGGAAGGAAAATATTGTATTCCAACTGCCAACCAATACCGTCAACACCCACAAGATTATGTTGACGCATTGGAATTCACAGTGAAAGATGCACTTTCAAAATGTCCTGCCGGAACTGCCGAACAAGTTGTTGGTATTGCTTTCGACACCACCGGTAGTACTCCGGTATTTACCGACAAAAACGGAACGCCACTTTCATTACTTCCTGAATTTGCTGAAAACCCGAACGCCATGTTCGTGTTGTGGAAAGACCACACCGCCATCAAAGAAGCGCAGGAAATCAATGATCTTTGTGCTCGTTGGGACATCGACTACAGTTCTTACGAAGGTGGAATTTATTCTTCGGAATGGTTTTGGGCAAAAGCTTTACACGTACTTCGTTCCGACGAAAAAGTACGTAACGCTGCTTATTCTATCGTTGAACATTGCGATTGGTTACCAGGTTTGATTACCGACAAAACTGATCCTTCTATCATTTGCCGCAGTCGTTGTGCATCTGGTCACAAAGCCATGTGGTTAGAGAAATGGGGTGGTTTACCTTCCGAAGAATTCTTGACTGCACTTGATCCATTGTTGGCAGGTTACCGTCAACGTCTTTATACCGACACTTGTCCTAGCGACAAAAAAGTTGGTACTTTGACAGAAGAATGGGCTGGTCGCTTGGGCTTAACAACAAATGTAGCTGTGGCAGTTGGTGCTTTTGACTGTCATATGGGTGCTGTAGGTGCTGAAGTTACTCCTGGTGCGTTGGTACGTGTTATCGGAACTTCTACCTGCGACATCATGGTGGCTAGTTACGAAGAAATGGGTCACAAATTGATTCCCGGCATTTGCGGACAAGTAGATGGTTCAGTGATTCCTGGTATGATCGGACTTGAAGCTGGTCAATCGGCTTTTGGTGATGTTTATGCTTGGTTCAAACAAGTTTTGGCTTGGCCTATCGAAAATATATTGGCTAAAAGCACCTTGATTGATGCTGAAACAAAACAAAAACTGATTGATGAATCGTTGGATCAAATTATTCCAGCACTTTCTATCGAAGCAGCAAAAGTTCCGGTTTCTGAGTCAACAATTTTGGCTACCGACTGGATCAATGGTCGCCGTACGCCTGATGCCAATCAACTGGTAAAAGGTACCATCACCGGATTAAACTTAGGAAGCTCTGCTCCACTTATTTTCCGTGCATTGGTAGAAGCAACCGCTTACGGTTCGAAAGCAATTGTTGATCGCTTTATCGAAAATGGTATTGAGATTAAAGAAATCATCGGTATCGGTGGTATTGCTTTGAAATCACCTTTCGTAATGCAAACCTTGGCCGATGTATTGAACATGCCTATTAAAGTGGCAAAAGCTGAACAAGCTTGTGCATTCGGAACGTCTATGTTTGCTGCCGTGGTAGCAGGTGTTTACGCAAAAGTAGAAGATGCACAAAAAGCCATGGGAATGGGATTTGCTTCTGAATACTTTCCAAACAAAGAAAATGCTGCTCTTTACAGTGAATTGTACAAAGACTATTGCAAGTTAGGACAGTTTACCGAAAAAGAATTATTCTCTTAAACAAAAATAAGACTAACCACTAAGATACTAAGGACACTTAGTGACACTAAGAATTCAAATTAAGAAGAACACTTAGAAAAAACAAATGTTTTTTATTTTTTTGAGTATTAGAAATACAAACTGCATAAAACATTTATGTTTTATACTTAGTGTTCTAAAGTAAAAATAGAAAGATTAAAAAGCTTAGTGAATCTCAGTGTTTTTAGTATCTTAGTGGTAAACTTCTTATTTTCATATTTATAATTAGATGAAACTTTCTTAAATCATAAATAATAAAACGAAATCATGAATTGGAATTCACAGGAATTTATTTGGCTCGACTGGGTTATTCTCTCAGTTGGGATATGTGCTGTATCATGGGCTGTATGGCGCTCGGTACAAAAAGATAAACGTTTGCAAAAAGGTGCAGACAGCTCTGACTATCTGTTCGGAAAAGGCGAACCTTGGTATATTATTGGTGCTGCTATCTTTGCTGCCAACATTGGTTCTGAACACCTTGTAGGACTTGCCGGAACTGGCGCAAAGTCGGGTGTAGGTATGGCTCACTGGGAAATGCAAGGATGGATGATCCTTATCTTGGGATGGCTATTTGTTCCATTCTATCAATTAATGAACACGAAGTTAGGGAAAATCATTACCATGCCCGACTTCCTCAAAAATCGCTACACACCGCGTGCCGGATCTTGGTTGTCTATCATTACACTTATCGCTTATATACTTACCAAAGTGAGTGTAACTGCCTTTACCGGTGGTATCTTCATGGAAAGTCTTATCGGCTTGCCTTTCTGGTACGGAGCTATTGGCTTGATAGTATTAACAGGTCTCTTCACTATTTTTGGTGGAATGAAAGGTGTAATGACGTTGTCGGCTATTCAAACGCCGATACTTATCATTGGGTCTTTCCTTGTTCTTTTCTTGGGATTATCGGCTCTTGGTGATGGTAATGTTGCGCACGGTTGGACGGCCATGATTGATTATTCAAGAACGTTAAGCGTTGGAAAAGATGGTGTTGCTTATGGTACCAACCACATGTTTCACTTAGAAACTGGTGACCCATTGTATGACGATTATCCTGGTTTCTGGGTATTTATTGGTGCTTCTATTATTGGTTTTTGGTATTGGGCTACCGACCAACATATCGTGCAACGTGTACTTGGACAAACAAAAGGTGAAGCCAACGACGTGGTAATGAAACGTGCTCGTAGAGGTACAATCGCTGCTGGATATTTCAAAATTCTTCCTGTGTTCATGTTCCTTATTCCTGGTATGATTGCCGCCGCATTGGCAGCACGTCCGGGCAGTGGCTTTACCTTAGACAATCCTGATACCGCTTTCGGTTCAATGGTGAAATTTGTATTGCCAGCCGGTGTAAAAGGTATTGTAACCATTGGATTTATATCTGCTTTGGTTGCTTCATTGGCCGCATTCTTCAACTCTTGTGCTACTTTGTTTACCGAAGATTTTTACAAACCAATGTTCAAAGGCAGAACCGAAGCTACATACGTTTTGGTTGGTCGTATCGCAACAGTGGTGGTAGTGGTACTTGGTATTGCATGGATTCCGGTAATGATGAGTCTTGGTAGCCTTTATTCTTATCTGCAAGGTATTCAATCGTTGCTTGCTCCAGCTATGGTAGCCGTATTTGTAATGGGTATTTTCTCCAAAAAGATTACCCCAAAAGCAGGTGAAGTTGGTTTAATAGGAGGCTTCTTTATTGGAATGGCTCGTTTGCTCACCAACATCCTTACCAATACAGGCAAAGATGTGATGACAGGTGGTTTCTGGGAAAACACACATTGGTTTTGGCATACTAACTGGCTAATTTTTGAAATCTGGTTGCTCGTTTTCATCATGTTGATGATGGTAGTAGTTTCGTTTTTCACTGATAAACCAACTGCACAACAAATCGATTTCATCACTTTCGACGGCGACTACAAGAAACTTATCTTCAAAAGCTGGAACAAATGGGATGTTATTGCCTCACTTGGCGTAATTGCTATTTGTGCAGCATTCTATATTTATTTCTGGTAAATAAAAAAAAACAATGTTCCAAGTCGGGGCGCGACTTAAAGTCGCACTCCGACTTCGAACAATAGAACCATTAAACAATATTATCATGAAAAAAATAGCATTATTTATTCTAATTATGACAGTGATCTTTACAGCTTGTAACAGTAAAAAAAGCAGTGTTCAGTTATTTCCTGAAAAGAATTTTGATACCACTTTGGTGAATCAAAAAGTTTCGCTTTACACAATAAAGAACGAAAAAGGAATGACTGCACAAATCACCAATTACGGTGCGCGTGTCGTAAGTTTATGGGTTCCTGCCAAAGATGGTGAATTCAAAGATGTGATTTGGGGTTATGAATCCATCAAAGATTACTTGAAATCAACTGATTTGTTTGCTGGTCCTATCGTTGGTCGTTATGGCAATAGAATTGGGAAAGGACAATTTTCATTAGACGGAAAGGCATATCAACTGACATTGAACAACAACGGCAACCAATTGCATGGTGGTGTAAATGGTTTTTATACCAAGGTTTGGAATGCACGTCCTTTCAAAAATGATAAAGGAGAAGAATCTTTGGAAATGAGTTATTTGTCGCCAGCTGGCGAAGAAGGTTACCCTGGAAACTTGACCATCAAAGTGGTTTATTCAATTACTGCCAACAACGAATTGGCCATTAATTACGAAGCCACTACGGATTCAACAACCATTCTAAATCCAACCTCGCACATGTATTTCAACTTGCATGGTACTTCTGCGCTTTCTACCGATTCGCACATTCTTACCATCAATGCTGACAAATACACGCCAACGGATTCTTTGCTAATCCCAACTGGTGAAATTGCAACTTTGGAAGGTACGCCACTCGATTTCAGAAAACCAATAGCAGTTGGCGAACGTATCAAAACTGACTTTCTGGCTTTGAAATATGGCAAAGGTTACGACCATAATTATGTATTAATCAAGAAAGCCGGAGAAGTATCGTTGGCAGCCGAAGTTTACGAACCTGCAACAGGCATAGTTATGAAAGTAACTACAGACCAACCGGGTGTACAGTTCTACAGTGGCAACTTTATGGACGGAAAAGACACAGGCAAACGTGGCGATGTGCATAATTACAGAACCGGCATTGCTTTGGAAACACAAAACTTCCCTGATGCACCCAACCATGCTAACTTCCCTTCTGCAACTTTGAAAGCAGGTGAAACCTACAAACAAGTGGCTGTTTACGCATTTGAAGTAAAGAAATAATACTCTAAGTCGGAGTGCGACTTAGTGCTACAAAAAAGAGTTTGATAATTTATCAAACTCTTTTTTTGTGACTTATATATATCCTGTTCTACCAGTTTGAAAATTTAATAAATTATTTATCCGGTTGGCTGGGGTATATAGCTGCTAAACCAGCCGAACAAATAGACTGACGCAATACTCCCAGCTGAGTTCTATTTTACCTCCTCGACAAAAATAGCATATGCATCACCAGCCTTTCTATTAGGATAGAAAGATATATTTAGAATATAATTCTTCTTTTTGTAATCTATTCCATTTTTTTTTAAATCTTTCCCCCAATTAAATTCTTTCTCATTGGTAATTAGTACCCAATCATTTCTCAATAACTCACGGGAATAATACCCGTAAATTTCTTCATCGGATTGAGAAGCGGAATAATGCACTGAAATGAATGTTTTTTTTAATACCGCATGAGAATCCTCGTAAGTAACTATTGTATTAGGAAATTTATTGATTTTATTTAATTCATTTTTCATTTCTATCAATATTTGTTTTTGCTCAGGATATGAAATAATACATCTGATTATATAAGTGATAAAAAAACAAAGAAAAATAAACACGGGTATAAATGATACATTTTTATATATAAAAGCAAGTATTTTTTTCATGTTTTCAAAAATTACAGAGTGAATTTTATTTATCAAACATATTTCAGATATACTAAAGTATATATTTCAATCCAAGATTAATTCCCACACTCCCAAATGGATATTTTATAATTAATGACGAGGTCGGTTGTGAATCGGGTGTGGCTGTGCTGCTACTGGTTGTCTTGACACTTTCAACAAAGTTTATTTCTTTGTTTTTTGTCGTCATACTTGGCAGCACATCAGCTCCATTGTATGTGGCAGTAGTAAATATTCCCTTTGTGGGTGCATAAGATAAATTTACAGTTGTTATTTCGGCATACAAAACTGCTTGTTTATTCAATTTATACTGTGCGCCAATGCAGGAGCTGATTCCCACTGCATCACCACCATTCATTTTTACATCATAAAGAAACACATCGGTACCCTTGGTTTCTTTCCCTGAATAATACACATCGCCAGAACCAAATATAATTCCAAATTTAGCATACGGATTTATATTGTCCATCCCTGAAGCAATCACAATCGTTGGAGTAAAACGTGTCATGTTGGCTGAATAGTTTGAACTAGATGTGCCTCCAACAGCACTGCCTTGGCTATATGTATTGGCACCAATCAAAAATGAAAGACCCAATTCAGCACCAATGTTCTTATTAAACATATAGCCCACAGACCCACCATAATTAGAACCTTGTCCCAATGATAAATGAATTTGTTCCTGGGAAGAAGTAAAATTAGTACTTGTGTTGTTTGAAAAATTGGGTACATTTTGTGTACTTGTACTAAATGCGCCACCGCCGCTAATGCTTACATATAAGTTTTGTGCAAGTAAATGATTTGCACACACAAAAAGCGTCACTGTCACTAATAAAGTCGATAATTTTCTTTTCATTTTGTTCGTTTTAGTCTTGTTGCGTACTCTCAAGCTTTTCCGCATCCGCTTATTTGTTTATATTCTTTTGCAAGATTTCCCAAGCAAAGCCCACCCTATTTGCACATTTAATCAATTCTATGTCAAATTGGAAGGGTTCACTTATTTGGTGAGCTTAATTGTCAGGGGAGAATAGTCCAGGTTTCTGAAGCCTACCAAACCATACACTGTTTCACCAACCTTGATGTCACGGTTTACGATATCGTATTGCAGCAGCTCGTTGAATAGATTTTTATTAGCATTAGCAGCTACCAACATATTACTTCCAGCAAGCAGAGGCCCAAGTATCAAACCAACTGGAAAGGGATGAGAGCCATTTACTGTAAATGTCAATGGAGTGAACAGTAAATAGAACAAGTGACTTGGAACAGACTGCTTTAAATTATTATTTACCCACACGGATTCCATTGGATAAATCATTGTGTTACCAGAATAAAAAGCTGCATTGTTGCCGATATTAATTACTTTGTCGGTGTTATTTGTAATTTTCACCGCCACTAACTTGATGTTATTCTTCTTCTCCTTCTTTGAAATCTTACTGTTGCCTTTTTCATTCAAAACGTCATAACGGTAATAAAGACTTACATCTTCCATACTGTTTGAAGCAGTATAAGCAACCTTGGTTGGATTAATAGCATAATAACTTTGGGCACATCCGCCAATTAGAAAAATAAATGCAAACATCAAGCAATTGGAAATAAACTGTCTCATGATTCTGTAAATTTGATTTTGTAAAAATTGATTTTAATGATAATTCTATTCTTTGTATTATTTACTTCCTGCTTCTATTGGAATAACTATCCATAAATTTATTATTAACCACTAATCCATTGGTGTTTAGTTTGAAATCCAATGAAGATTTAAGTAAAGCACGTTTTACGCGAGCTGGTTTGGGCGCTCCTTGTAAACCCGATATTTGACTGATTGCTTTTCCCAAAAGGTCTTCGTTGGTGTTCCCCAATTGATTGCTATAATCATCCTGTACCAAAAAGTTGGGAACAAAACCTTGCGTGAAATCGCTAAGGTGATCCTTATTGAAATACTTTAAAATGATGGGCATGAAAGCCCATTGATTGTTTGTGTTTTTTGTGTCATTCACCAAAGTAGAACCCACATTTTTCCCTACTGTAGTGTCTCCAATAAGTACAACTGGCAGGAAGGGCGACAATCCATTGATCACCATTTCGCTGGCAGAAGCAGTACCATTGCCCACCAAAAAGAAAATGCGCTGAAGGTTATTCCCAATGTTTTGAATGGGTGTTTTCACTGTTGAGGGAGAAGCAGCATCAATTGTTGTTGAAAAATTAGTTACAAATGGGTTTTCGCTATATTGACTTTTAAAACTTGAACTGTTAAAGTAGTCAGTGTAGTTCTGGTTAAACTCTGTATAAGCAAACACCTTATTCGTGGTGAGATTGGGAACAAGCATGCTCGACAGATGTACGGCAGATGACATCATGCCGCCATGATTATATCGTAAATCTATAATTAATTCAGACACATTTTGTGTCTTGAAATTTTGGAAGACGCTGTTCAATTCCAAATCATACTTCATCGATCCATCGCCAGGATCATTGGTAAAGAAGTTGTAGACCAAATAGCCCACTTTTTTATTCTGAACAGTATAAACAGTATCCATGTATACAGGATCTTCCTGATAATTAGCAGCTTTGTTTACAGTAACTGCGGTTTGGTCATAAAGCGAATTGTTTGCTACCAACGCGAAAGTTATCGTTGAACTTGCTGACTTATCATACAAATAATTTATAACTTCCTTGTAATTGAGAATGGTTATTTGCGTACCATTAATTCTCCTAAAAATGTCCCCACGTTTAATGCCTTGTTTCTCGGCTGGAGTTCCATGTTTCACATATTCTACTATCCCCAATACGTTGTTATTGTATGAGTTTTCTTTATACAACTGAAAGTCGAAACCAATATCAGCAGTACTAACGCCATTCAGCTCATTCAAAATGTCATTATAACTAGCAAAAATGGCCGAGAACCGATCAGCTTTATTCTTTAGACTTACAAAATAGTCACTCGGATTAGCGGAAGAACTCGCATAAGCTGGCAGCGTAGTATTCCAATAATACAACTCCGACATGTTCTGATAAAGCCATTCATTCACATACATGGACATTTTATCATCCTCGGATGGACCTTTGACATCATCCTTACAACTCACGAAAAACAAACTCACACACAAGAAAAACAAGACTCGCTTCATAATTATTTATTTTTAAAATTAGTATTTTCAGTCAATATGTTTGTAATATCCCTTTTTTACAATCTCGTTTATTAGATATCGCGCTTCTACAATGTCGATTCCAATCCCAAACTTGATGGTTTTCATACCGTAGTCAAATTTTATTTTTCCGCCAGTCATTCCCCAAAATTCGCCAGGTTTCTTTTGTGTAAATAAATCAGTAGATGCTTGACCTGGATTTAGTTCTAATCCTTTCAAGAATTTCAACTCATACTCTTTTCTATAGACTCTGAAGTTTACAATTTGCCTTTCAATTTGCAGAACTTGATTGTCAATTGTTATTACTTCAAATCCCAGCAAGCTCCATATAATTCCAGTAATCATAAATCCACCACCAATGGTCCAACCGATAAGCCAAAATAACATGAAGCTATTCATTTCATTCTCAATTTCACGTAAGGCTGATAATTCTCCCATGAGCCAACCTCCCAACCAAGCAATCATAAAAATAATCATAAACCAATTCTTTTTTGAAGGAATTTGTATTTTCATAATCAATCCATCAAATGTAATTGTTGCTTTCCCATTAGTTGTTTCTTCAATCATAATTTTTTCGATTAATATATAGTTATTACATTTATTTCTTTCATATTCTAACTGTATCGTGTAAGGCTGATTTCCCCGTTTCCCGTAGCGTAACCCTGCGTTGTTTAAGTTCGGCGTACGGCTCTTTGCCTACGTCGCGGCTAGAAGGAAGGCTCTGCCTTCCAAATGCAAGGCAAAGCCTTGCTTCCCACCCGATCCCGATAGCTATCGTGGACGAAAGACGCTATGCCGAACAACAAGATTACCTTGCTACGCTACGCCGAACCGGGTCATTTATTTAAACCAAATCATCTTTTCAAACTTTACAAATTTAAAATCAATAAACCCTGGTGGAATTGTCATTTTTAGACCTTTGACCTTATTTATCATCGAAATCAATTCATTTTCATTGAAAAATGTTTTTTTTGACAAAGTAAGAATAACAACCTCTTTAATAATTCCCTCTCTATCCGTAAACATTTGAATAAATATACTTGCCTTTAATTTTACCAATTCCTTATATCTATCTTTGCTAAAACAACTTAATACAGCATTATAAACAGCTAATCCCTCAGACATTTCATTGGGATTATTTCTAGTCAAACTGTAATCAAATCTACTACCTTTTGGAGGATATTCTTTATCGGAAAATATTATATCATCTTTTATCCCGAAGTATTTAAAATTACTATCATTTTTTATTACAATAGCATTCTGAGGAATTAACACAAGTGTTTTTGATGATTTATTGTTGCCATCCTGAATATTGCTCTTTGTGCTGCATCCCAAAAAAAGAAACAATACTACAATATACGTAGTTGCCAGATAATTAACCATGTTTTTTTCATTAATAATTTGAATTTAAAAATTTTTGCAATTATAGTACTTGGAAAACTTAATGTCGAATCAACAGGGCAACCATAGGGTGTTCCCGAA
>JBAXAD010000006.1:0-52068 GCA_037142715.1 Paludibacter sp.
AAGATAATACTATTTTTCATCTTAACCTCATGTCCAAGATTTGGGGAGTATCATATATGCCGCATTGGAAAAACCAAAACATAAAGATAATTGTTTAGCGTGGGGTTTGTCATTATTTATAGATATTAAATCAGCAAATGATGTTTTGAAAAGTTTATCAAAGAAGAAAAATCAAAAAGTTAATTACATGGCAGTTGCATGTGGTAAACTAACAGATAATGATGGTATCAAACACAGTTCACAAAATAAAAACCATTATACTTTTTATCCTAAAGTTGATTTTGATTTTAATGACAAATTTACAATAGTTGAAGACAATGGAAAATGAAATAAAAAAAACAGTCTTTGATTTAAAAAGTTTTAGAAAAATTGAAGATATAATTTTTTTAGATGAGCCAATCTTAACTCATTATATCAGAAATGATAAGAACTTCTTTTTATATTTAGTTGATTCATTGGAAAATTCAGATATTTTTCTACTGTTTGAAGTGGAAATGAATTTTATCATTAAATATATTACAGGGAAGTCGACACTAAAAAGTATTATTGAAAATAATCCAAATTTGTTCATTCTTATTGAACAAGACTTTAGTGGTGAAATTGTTGACGTTAAGATCACACAAGCAGATTCTATAGATGAGAATTATCTTCCGTCTGAGGACTCTTTTCTAAATTACAATCCTTCTGAAAGTTCATATTATTATGATATAATTAAAGAGTATGAAAGAAAAGCATATTTGCAGTTTTTAAGAGATAAGTCATTTTATATTAAGTTTGCACCAAGTAATAAAAAATATGCAGATACAATTGGACTTAATCAACTCGTCAACACATTATTATCGAATTTGTCTTTGTCGTTTAAAAATTTCTTAAAAGTTGATTTTTTAAAGGAATTCAAATACGACATCACTGACCTAACAAAATTAAACAATACTTTTAATAAGATATTACCAGACTTAGATTTTAGAATGGTTGATCTTAAATATGGTAGTTTTGAAATAGGATTGTCGATTGATAGTGTAATGAAAAATTCAATTGAAAACTCTAAAATGAAAGTTTGGGCTATTAAAGTTGGAGACAAATACAAAGAAGATGTTCTTGATGTAAATTACGATGAGGAGAATGTCAACCGAATAATAAATAATTATGAGGAGGAGGACAGAAAAAAGATTTTCACTCCATTATTTAATATAATTGAAAATTCAGAGATAAATTTTGAAATAAAGAAGAGTATAAACTCTAGTTATAAGAAAATTAAAATTAATGATAAAACTGTCATACAGAAGATTGTGCCTAAAAGGACTGAAACTTTACAAACTTATGATGATAAAGATTATCAAATTATGAATGTTACTACTGTAATTGACAGAAACAAGAAGTGTAAATCTATTGATTTAGATTCAACTTTGTTTAGTTCTACTGATCAAGTTGAAGTTTTTATTACAAATAAAGAATTTAGTGATTATGGTTTTAATATTGCAAATAAAATTTCAATAGCAGTTCAAATCAAAACAGATAAAAGTTTAATAATACTATCAACTGTCTATGAAGAAACTAATTTTGATGCAAATGTAACAACAGGAAAAATTGCTGATGGAATTAAGGATTTAACTCATAAAATATATGAATACATTTTAAACAAGTGAAAATTGAATTTACTCCATTATCTTTAGATGAATGTCAATTCATATGTGAAGAATAACAATTCACAGGATTTATAATATAAACTGTAATGGTTTATTATCAAGGTTGAGTTTAATTACCTCAATCTTTAAATCCCATGATCTTATGATTTTTTACCCGAAAATTTATTTCGACATTTTAGGTAGATTTCAGTTTCTGAGAAAAAAACTGGATATATTTCTTTTTTGAGATTGTCACCCCCTATATATTATTGGTAATTAATCTATTAAGGCGCGGTACGGTAGGGGGAGTCATAAAAAACTAAGATTAGGGGGCTAAGTATGTTTTTTTTGATTAAAATGAGTCAAAACCACAGTTGTGAATTGTCTTTGTTGGGGATACGCCAAGTCAAGAATTTGTTAATGATAAACAATGATAAAACTTTAAAATAGAACAACTTGGATGATAACAATTGATAAGAAAAGATAGTCATTGATAATATATGACAATATATAGTAAGAGACTCATAATCAGGGGGTCACTGGTTCAAGCCCAGTTGGGCCCACAAATTAAAAAAGGTTTTACAGAAATGTAAAACCTTTTTTTTATCTTTGTCTGAAGAATTTCCGTTAAATCTATTCTATGATAGGCTGTTATATTATATTTAGTGAAAATATAAATAGGTTTTACATTGGAGCAACTCAAGATGATGTTTCTTTGCGGATAGAAAAACACAACTTAGGTACTTATGGTAAGAATAGGTTTACATCCACTGCTCATGATTGGAAGTTGTTTCTATTTATTTCAAGCAAAGATTATTCACACGCTATACGTTTAGAAAGGAAAATAAAATCTAAGAAGTCCACAAAATACTTTCACGATTTGGTTAGATATCCTGAACTCCTTGAAAAACTAGTTAGTAGCACCTGACTCTCCCGATAAATATCGGAACAGAGGGTCACTGGTTCAAGCCCAGTTGGACAAAAATAAAAAAAGGTTTTACAGAAATGTAGAACCTTTTTTTATTTTTGTCCAAAACATTTCCATTTGATATTTTATCTCTATACTAAAGAAAAAATGAACTACAATAGAGTTGTTATTCCCAATCCTGCAAGGGCTTATAAAACTCCCTATAAGTCATTTCGTTAGAGTAAAAGTTTAGTCGGTCAAGCATATCGGCAGAAGTTTTGTAACCATAGGCTAGAATGGAAGTTACCCCCGTTTCGCTACACACTTTCTCAAACTCCTGATAAAGCTTAATGCCAACAATGCTGTTTTGAAATTCGGGTTTTACGGCACAAAACCAAATCATGATTCCGCCACTCACCAATTTTTCACCGCTGATAAAGCCTTTCATCTGTCCTTCAGTTTCATAGACCAATGTTAGGCAACGATCATTCATTACCAATTGTTCTATCCACGACCTTTCGTACGGAACTTCATCATTGTATTTGAATGGTTCCATGTCCAGTATATTGTGAATCAAATCAATATCCTCTTCTTTCGCTCTTCTTACTGATTGATTTTCCATAATTTTTATTCAGGTTTAAGTGCTATAGTCGGGGTGCGAAAATATCAAAGTCGGGGCGCGACTTGGAATCGCACTCCGACTTTGGTGTCAGGTTATACTTCGTAATCAACAGCTGCACGGGTCGTTTTCACTTTCCCAATGTAGGCCGCTACACGTTTATGTTCAGGATGTTCAATGTATGTATTAAGAGCTTCAAAACTTTCGAATTCAGAATACAAAGATATATCGGAATTGCCTTGTGCAGCATCTGGATGATTTATTCCAACTTCTATTTTGATAATCTCTGGAATTAGATTTTTCAGATTCTCTAATTCTGTCTTAATTATTTGTGCATGTTCTGCTTTTGATTTGCCTTCGGCTGTATCTACCAATCCGAAAAAAACGATATGTTTAATCATTCTATATATGTTTTATTAATTTCTCTACCATTGTCATCCATAGGTTTCACCCCCATCCATAGGTTTTACCTATGGCTAATCACATTCAAGCCCTTCAGGCTTTTAAACTAATTACTACTTTTTTATTGACTTCTTACTTTTTTTTCTTTCTACAAACTACAATCTACCATCTACCGACTACTTGCTATCTACCAGCTATTTACATATCACCTTAAAACTCCTATTATTTACCCTTAAGAAGTAAATACCTTTTCGGGTTGGAATAAAAAAGCTGCCTTGCCTCAAGTCGCCATTCAGAAGTAATTGGCCAGTGAGTGCGAAAAGTTTTATTTTGTTAGTTCCACTTATTATTGTAACAAATATACCTTCAGGATTGGAACTAAATGTAACATTTTCTGTTCCAGTAATTTGTGAGTTAACCCCTGTAGGGCTATCATTATCTCCTTTGGACCAAGTGTTTTGTGAAGCATCAATTTTTACAATCGTATTTTGAGCAGCACCACGCAAGTCCACCCTACTATTGTTTTGAGCAGTGGTAAGTCCTACAAAAATCAATGTTATAAGAAGGGTTTTAAATTGTTTCATGAGAATAAGTTTTGAAAGTGTTTTAATTATCATTTCGCATAGGAGCGGGGTAATCCACCGTAAAATGGAGTCCTCTACTTTCCTTACGCAAAAGAGCCTGTTTGATAATGAGATACGCAACACTAATCACATTTCGCAGCTCACATATTTCGCGTGACACTACTGATTTTTCGAACAAATGTTCCGTCTCTCGATAAAGTATTTCAAGTCGGTTCATTGCACGAATTAACCGTAAATTGGAGCGTACAATGCCCACATAAGCACTCATAATTTGTTCCACTTCCCTGAAACTTTGCGTTATCAATACCATTTCTTCGGGGAGCGAAGTACCTTCATCATTCCAATCGGGAATTTGGTCGTTAAATCTCAACGTATCAATGATTTTAACTGCATCTTTCACTGCTGCATCTGCATATACTATGGCTTCTATCAGCGAGTTGGATGCTAGTCTGTTGGCGCCATGCAATCCCGTACACGAACATTCGCCAGCTGCATACAACCGATTGATGGACGACTTACCATTCAAATCAACAACTATGCCACCACACAAATAATGCTGCGTTGGCGACACTGGAATATAATCTTTTGTGATATCAATGCCCAATTCCAAGCATTTTTTGTAAATATTGGGGAAATGCAATTTTGTTTCCTCTGCATCCATTTTTGTCACATCCAGATAAACAAAATCATGTCCTCTCAACTTCATTTCATTGTCTATGGCACGTGCCACAATGTCACGGGGCGCCAACGAACCACGCTCATCGTATTTTTGCATAAACTGCTTGCCATCTTGCGTTCGCAACACAGCTCCATAACCACGTATGGCCTCTGTAATCAGGAAAGTTGGTCGTTCGCCAGGATGATACAAAGCCGTGGGATGAAACTGCACAAATTCCATGTCGCTAATTACACCACGTGCTCTGTGCACCATGGCTATGCCGTCGCCAGTAGCAATTTCCGGGTTGGTGGTGGTAGCATACACGCCGCCAATTCCGCCAGTAGCCAGCAATGTTATTTTGGATAAAAATGTATGAATATGGTTGGTGCGTTGATTCAGTACATAAGCTCCATAACATTCAATATCAGCTGTTTGGTGTGTAACTATTTGACCCAAATGATGCTGTGTGAGTAGTTCAATGGCAAAATAATCTTCAAACACCGAAATTTGCGTATTGGCTCTCACCTGACGAATCAAACTTTCCTGAATTTCGTAGCCAGTATTGTCCTTGTGATGCAGGATGCGGTGTTCGGAATGTCCACCTTCGCGATGTAAATCAAATAAACCCTGTTCGTTTTTGTCGAAATTAATTCCCCAATTGAGTAATTCTTCTATTTGGGAAGGAGCTTCACGTATCACTTTTTCCACGGCTGCCAAGTTGCAATGTCCGTCGCCCGAAATTAGCGTATCCTCAATGTGTTTCTCGAAACTATCCGGTGCATACATTACCGAGGCAATTCCGCCTTGAGCATACGAAGTGTTGGATTCGCTCAAATTGGTTTTACTCAATAATGCAACCGAACCATATTTTGCTGCTTTCAGGGCATAACTAATGCCCGCCATGCCACCACCAATAACCAAAAAATCAAATTTACGCGTCATTCTTTTCTAATAATAAACCAATGATATTCAGTGAAACAACTGAGATAATAATTAGTTGATAAAAACGATATTTAGTTTGTTGCATTCAAGTCCTGAAAATGAGTGCTGAAAAATTTAAAGAAAAAAGAATAGTCCCGATAGCTATCAAAATCCACATGCAATTCTTTATTTATTTCTTAATATTTCAGTCAAAGTCAATCATAATCAATACTTGCATAGTTCTCCGCCAGCTGGCGGACTAGGGGGCTATATTTCCTTTGCAAAAACCTGTCTCGATTTATGATGAATGTGCTCGAAACTACCCCATTGTGATGACATTTTTGTGTTGGTTGCCAATTCGGGATTACTTTCGGCAAATTTATAACCATTTTTGGCAAATCGTGGCATCAGCTCAGCAAAAAGCAATGAGTTTACGCCTTTGCTCTGATAATCTGGATGTACAGCCATCAAGTACAAATCTACTATATCATTCTTCCTTAAAGCTCGAAGCATATAAAACCAACCCAACGGAAAAAGACTTCCTTTGGCTTTTTGCAATGCCTTTGTGAAGCTTGGCATGGCTATTCCAAGTGCTACAACTTCATCTTTATTATCCACAACAATACTTATGGTATCAACTCGGAAAAAGCTGAAATAGAGTTTTATATAGAAACTCTTTTGCTTTTCGTTTAGTTCTGAAAAACCGTACAAGTCTTTGTAACAAAGGTTGAGTAAATCAAAAACCTTTCCTACATAATTGTCCACCACCTCTTTCCGGTTTTTGAATTGTTTGGCGGTCAATCCATATTTTTTCTTTACAATATCCGCTATGCGGAAGTATTTTTCAGGAAAATTGTCTGGTATTGGGATAAGATATTCATTCCATTCTGCATCTTTCTCAAAACCATTGTTCTCAATATGTTGTGCGTAATACGGATAGTTGTAAATGGCTGCCAATGTTCCGTTTTTATCAAATCCGCTCACCAGCATTCCTTCGTGGTCGAAATCGGTAAAACCCAATGGCCCACGAATGGAGCTCATGCCCTTTTCTTTAGCCCAATTGCTGGCAGTATCCAACAACGCTTTTGACACCTTTTCGTCATCAATAAAATCTATCCAACCAAACCGCCCGCTTTTCACGTTCCATGTTTCGTTTGCCACAGGATTAATAATGGCAGCAATTCTACCCACTATTTTATCGTTTTTATATGCCAGAAAATAGGCTGCTTCGCAAAAATCAAGTGCTGGATTTTTCCCTTTACTAAGATTAAGCATATCGTCCATCATCAATGGCGGTGCTGCAAACTCGCAATCTTTGTATAAATTGATGCCAAACCAAATAAACTTTTTTAAATCGCTCTTGGACGAAACTTCTCGTATAGTAACAGACATAAATAATTACATTTTAGATGAATAGAAATCAATCAAAAACCATTTATCTCAAAAACCATAAATTTTATAACCAAGTATTTCATACATGGTTAATCAAGTTTAACCACGTTGCGGTTAGCAATTATTCAATTCTACATTCCTAAATTTTTTCATTCTTCCATTCGCTTTCATTCTTTTTTTTCCAACAGCACCACATTTTCCACATGATGCGTATGTGGGAACATATCAACTGGTTGTACTACTGCTACTTTGTATTTTCCGTCGAGCAAGCTCAAATCGCGGGCTTGCGTGGCTGGGTTGCAGCTCACATACACTATGCGCTCAGGTGCTGCAAACAGTATGGCGTTAATCACATCGTCGTGCATTCCTGCGCGAGGTGGGTCGGTGATGATTACATCAGGTTTTCCGTGTTCTTCGATAAAAGCGGCATTCAAAATATCCTTCATGTCACCTGCGTAAAACAAGGTGTTCTCAATATTGTTGAGTTTCGAATTTACTTTTGCATCGGCAATTGCTTCTGGAACATATTCTATTCCAATTACTTGCTTGGCTTGGTGTGCCACAAAGTTAGCAATGGTACCTGTTCCGGTGTAAAGGTCATACACCAATTCGTTGCCAGTGAGTTGTGCCAAATTCCTGGTCACTTTGTAAAGTTCGTAAGCCTGATCGGAATTGGTTTGGTAGAATGATTTTGGGCCGATTTTGAATTGCAAACTTTCCATTTCCTCGTAAATACATTCATTGCCCTTAAAAACCAATACTTCCTGGTCGGTAATGGTATCGTTGGCTTTGGAATTAATGACGTATAAAAGGGAAGTTATTTGTGGAAATTTATCGGCAATATGTTGTAGGAGAGCATCCTGAGCATCTTTATCTTCATAGAAAAAGATCATGATAATCATCAATTCGCCGGTAGAAGTGGTGCGCACCATCATGGTACGCAAAAAACCTTCCTGATTGCGCAAATCGAAAAAACTCAAATCGTGTTCCAAGGCATAACTACGCACTTCGTTACGCACTTCGTTGGAATCCTCGGTTTGCAACCAGCATTTGTCAATGTCCAACACTTTGTCGAACTGGCCGGGAATATGAAACCCCACAGCATTCATGGTTTCAAATACTTTTCCTTCAGCAATTTCCTCGTTGGTACGCCAGCGTTTGTTGGAAAAAGTAAATTCCAATTTGTTGCGGTAGAATTCTGTTTTGGCAGAACCAATAATGGGGGAGATTTCGGGCAGTTCAATCTTTCCAATGCGTGTGAGATTGTCCACCACCTGTTTTTGTTTGTAGCGAATTTGTTCAGCGTAAGGCAGAATCTGCCATTTGCAGCCGCCACATATTCCGTAATGTTGGCACACAGCTTCTGTTCTCTGTTCGGCAAAGCTGTGAAAATGAATGGGACGCGCTTCCATAAAATTACTTTTCTTGCGCGTAACCTGCAAATCAACCACATCGCCAGGCACCACAAAAGGCACAAAAACAATCAGGTCATTTACACGTGCAATGGCTTTGCCTTCGGCGGCAATGTCGGTAATTGTTACGTTCTCGAAAATTGGATGCGGTTTCTTATTCTTGGCCATTGTGTTTTTATAGAGCTTTGTTGTAGATACTTTGCGTGCAAAGTCTTAATGGAAAATTGAAGTACAAAAGTACAATTTTTATTCTTACCTCCAGCTTAAGCTGGTGGCAATTGATTTATTCGCTTCAGCTTAACATTAAAAATATTGATAATGAATATATTAGTCGCACTTCTTTCAATAGACTCCAGCTTTAGCTGGAGGAAAATGAGGATATGTCTTCGGCTTTAGCCAAAATGTTGATTTGTAATTGGATATATGATGTAGATTGGTTTAATACCAAACCTGATTGTACTTGAACAAAAAAAGTTGGAACGCAAATGACACAAAACAACGCAAATCAAAAATTATTTCATTTAAAATTTGCGGTAATTTGTGTTATTCGCGTTCAAAAAAGATATTTTTTTACCAAAAAGTATAGCAATTTGAACTATTGTTCCTATTGTGGTTATCTTTTTTCTTGTCGAAAGTAATTGGTTTATAAGAACAGCAAAAAGCCATTCAGGAAATAAAATAAACCTACAACGCCAACAGCTGAAGCTAAATACCAAATATATTTCCTTTTTATCAATGCTGCAATTGACGACAGCAATATCGATATTTGCAAGAAAATTACCGCCATTCCAAATGCCTGTGAATGTACTTGGGCTTCGTCTCGTTTCAATTCAAAAGATTCGGCATCTTTTTTTATTTCTAATTTTTCAGTTTCGTATCTTTTTATCGATTTTTCATACTCCTGCATCTTGTTTTGATACGCCAATTTGGTTGCCGACTCATTGCTAGGTATTCTTTTTACCTCCAAATCCAGCAAATCTTTCTGTGTTTCATATAGATACAATTTCAAACTTTTGCTTTGAAAGTAGGACCATTTGTTGGAAGCCTGCTCCTGACTTAACACCGAACGTGTAGAATATCCACCACCTTTAAATGTGGACAAAGTGGCTGCTACTGCAAAAATAATTGTGGTTAAGGCCAAATAATTTAGCCAAGGTTCTTTTTTATCTTCTGCCATAATTTTAGTTTTTTAAATTAGACTGCAAAATTAATACTTTAAGATTAATATCAGATACTCATTTGTATTATAAAAACTTATAGATTAATTTAAAACTTTAATGCTCAGGTTTGTGATTTTCAATTGGAATCATAATCCACAGGCAGATCAATGCTAACTTTCATTCCACTTCCTTTTTTCGATTTGAAGTTTATTTTTCCCCTTGCGCTATTAATTCTTTGTTGGATGCTCAATAATCCCAACCCTTTTCCTGAATTGTCTTTTTCATCAAAATCGAACCCAATTCCATCGTCGGTATATGTAAATATGATTTTATTTTTGTCAACATAATAATGAAATTCTATTTTAATTTGGGCTGCATCTGCATGGGTTAAAGTGTTTTTAATGAGTTCTGTAGATATTCTGTAAAGTGTTGTTTCCAAGAAAACTCCAAACTTGTCTTTAGAATTATATGTAAAGTCAATTTTTACTTTTTGAGTGGCATTAATTCTTTCACAGAAATCTTTTAACGAATCTACATATCCAAATTTATTCAAGGAAAGCGTACTCAAACCGTGTGATATTTCACGTACTGTTTGTATAGCCACTTCAATACTATGGTTGCCTTTTTCGGTTATGAATTTTATTTTTTCTACATCGGTTGTTTCCGATAACCATTGAAAGTACAATTTTATGGTAGAAAGTAATGGTCCCATACCATCATGAAGTTCACTAGAAAAGCGATTTCTTTCGCGCTCTTCAACTATTAAAGTAACATTTAAAAGTTCATGTTCAGCCTTTACTTTTTCTGTAATATCTCTGTTAGATACTCTTGTTCCCTGAAATTTACCATCAACATAAACGTTTTTGCAGACATGACCTATCCAGCAAATTTCATTGTTTTTAGTGATTATTCTAAATTTCAGTTCTCTGTGTTTTTTAGTTTGTAAATAATTATTTTGACCTTTAATATGGTTTTCCCAAAGTTCTTTATCATTTGGATGTATGATTAAATCAAGTAATTTTGGGTCTCTAATAAAATCTTCCACTTTATAACCCGTTATTCTTTCAACCGATGGCGACATGTATACAATTTCACTCAATTCGCTCCTCCAATATTCCCAGCCGTAGGTGAAGTCCGCCACAGTCCGAAACATAACTTCGGTTTGTTGGAGTGAATTATTCGTTTTTTCCAACTCCAGCGTTCTCTTTTTTACCCTGCCTTCAAGCTCTTCGTTTAGTTTTTTAAGCGCATCTTGTGCCAATTTACGTTCAGTAATGTTGGTTACTACTCCCAGCAATCCAATCAAATTCCCTTCAGAATCTTTGAGTGGAATTTTATTTGTGTCACTCCAAACTACGCTGCCATCCGTTTTCAAGCGCATTTCTTCCATGTGCAGTTTAGCAATTCCAGTATTTATTACCTCAAAATCCTCGTCACGAAAATTGTTAGCTTCATATTTGGTGCGTTCTAAGTCAAAATCAGTTTTTTGAATTATTTCGGTCTGGTTATCTAAACCAGCCGATTTTGCAAATGAGCTATTACAACCCAAAAATGTAGATTGCGTATCCTTCCAAAAGACATCCCCTGGAAAATGTTCAAGAATATTTTGGAGCATTTGCTCGCTACTTTTTAAAGCCGCTTCAGTTTGTTTGCGTTTGATGAAAAGTCCTGCTTGAAGGTTGTATAGCTCTACTATTCTTATGTTTTGTATAGAATTGCCACCACCAAAAAATAGTGTGAAATAACCTTCATCTTTGCCATAAATATTGATTTTGGCTATTGCTACTTCTCCCAAATTAAAAGTCTTGTCTATCAATTTAGCAATAGGTTTGGGTATTATTCCAGTAAGTTCACGTAATGATTTAAACCTTGTAATGGCATTGTTCTTTATTTTACTGGACATTACATCATCGTACTTCCATTTTTTATTTATCAATTCATAACCCAATAACGATGTTAGAAGTTTACGCACATCCATGAATCCCGAAATGGCCTTCGTTTTATATTCTATGCCATTGTCTTCGAACGAGTTATACACCACACATTTCGCGCCTGTCAGTGACAAAATACTGTCAGTCATTTTTCCATAATCAATAGTATCTGAGTTTGATTCTATAAATTCATTGTTTGCAAGTAGCACTTTGTTCAATGCGTCCTCATTTTCCCTGATTGATGCCGCGGTCTGAATTCTTTTGATAAATAATCCCACTTGATTGGCATATAATTCAACTATTTCTTTGTTTAGTATGCTTTTACCTTTCGCGAAAAGTAAAGTGACATCACCTATCGTTACATTGTTGATTTTTACCCTTACAATTATTATATTACCCATGTTAAAAGTTTTTTCGATAATTCTAACAATTGGCTTGGGAATATAATCTTCAATTAGTTCGTGGAAAGGTCCACATTCATGGAATATATTATTATTTATTTTTGCTTCAAGAGCAGGATCCAATTTCCAGGTTTTATTGATAATTTCAAACCCTAAATAAGTTGATGCTTTTTTGTGGATATTATTAAATCCACCAATGGCCTTGGTAGTAAAAATAGCCTCCTTCTCGTCGTATAGATTAAAAACGGAACATATAGCGCCCGAAATTTCCAGAATGGTATTATTGATTTTTTCAAAATCGATGTTAGTTGATTTTGAATCAATTAATTCGGTACTTGCCAACAAGGCTTTTTTTAGTTGCAGTTCGCTGTTGCGCAATGTTTCTTCGGCCATTCTGCGCTCAGTAATATCTTGATGAATAAGCACCACATTGCGACTTGAATTGTTAAGTGGTATTGCCGATAGTGTAAACCAATGTTCTTTATGTGGTGAATGATATGGATATACAGTATTGAACTGTGTGTGCGAACCATCTATCACTGCACGAATTCCTTGCATAGTAGTCAGTGCATTTATATCACCATTCTTGTACGAATTTTGGTAGGTTTGTAAATAGTTGACTCCCAGATAATCTGTTTGATATGTGCTCTCATTCTCTTTTGCAAAGTTTTTCCAAGCCTCGTTCACTGCCAGAATAACTCCATTGTGGTCTAAAACTGCGATATGAGCAGTGAGCGAATCAATTATACTTTTAACAAAAAGTTCACTATCTCTAAGTTGTGTTTCTGCTAAAATTCTTTTAGAGATGTTTTCGGAAAATATTGTAACGCCAATGATTTCATTTTCGTCGTTAACAATTGGATTGTATCGGGCCTCATAAAAATTTCGTTTCAAAACTCCATATTCTTCAATAACTGTGTGATTTTCTCCTGATAATGCACGGTCGCAGTTAGCCTTGAATTTATTCCTGTCTTCATCAGTTGTTATGTTTTCAAGCATATTCATTCCTACCATAACCTTGTTTCCATAATGATTTGTCATAACAACTCTATGCAATTCATTAAAATAAAGATAGTTATAGTCTTTGTCTATGGAAATGATAATCATCTCCTTCTGACTTTCAATGCTCGATTGCAAAAGAAGTTTAGTTTCCTTCAGTTCCTTTTCTGCCTTTTTTCGCTCAGTAATATCTACCACATTTACAAGGCAATTATTGCCTTGTGCATCAATTTTTCCGGTTAGATGTGCATGAATTAACGAATTGGAATCTGTTATCAACTCAATCTCGCAGGTTGCTTTATTTGAGCCACCAAAAACTTTATCGAGAAAAAGATTGAATATCACTTTTGTTTCGTTGCTAACAAAAAAACCAAACTTGCTGTTAAGCAATCGTGCTCTTTCTTTTCCCAAAAAAATTGCGGCAGTGAGGTTTAGTTCTATAATTTCAGCTTCTTGTGAGAAAGTAAAATATGCGGTGGGTGCAAAATCATATAAATCGGCGTATTTTTGAGCAGTTTCCTCTGCCACCAAATGCGCCAATCTCAATTCTTCATTCTGAAGTTCCAACTCAATTTGTTGTACTTCAATGGTATGAATCAACTTTCGGTTTTCTATATCTTGCTCTTTTACCAGTTTCAGTTCATCGTTTTGCAATTCCAATTCTATTTGGGTTACTTCCAATTCGTGCATCCGCTTCAATGCATCCGCTTCGGATATTTGCGATTCTTTTTCTGATAATCGGCTTTGCAATAATTCTTCTGCCCTCTGACGAAGTAATTCTGATTCTGAATTTTCCATTTTTATCTTAAAGTAAACATGTCATTAATCAATTTTTAAATCAATCTTAGAAGCATTAAACCCTCATTTTGAGTGTTATATGTTTACTTCAGTTCAGAATCATAAATTAGAAATTATAAGAGAAATTTTATTCAACTTGCAAATGTACATAAAAATTAATAATTCTAAGCATCATTTTATATGTCATTTGTAGTTGTTGCAATAATATATTTGGTTCTGACCACTTCAGAAAATACTGGAATTGTTTGAGGATGATAAAGTCTACTTGAACAATCAATTGAACATAATAGATGTGGCAAATGCCGTGGGTACAAATAGAACATACGTTTCTGTAGTCATAAATATGTATTACAACCAGAATTTCTGTTCTTTTGTAAATACTTACCGAATAGCAGAACTGGAAAGTGTACTTCGCAAAAATCCAATATCTTCATATGAACTTTTGATGCTATCTTGTGGTTTTGGGTCGGTAAATTCAATGAAACGTTCGATAACAGCGAAAACTGGCTTGTCCATTTCTGAATGGAAAAAACAGGTGCTGTCAAAGCAGGTAGATGCTTGATAATAATATTCAGATGCATTTGTTTTTCCATAATGAGTATATCATACTGGAAAAACGAAATTTCAAATCCCCCAATAATTAACCTTACACCACTCTTAAAGCTTCAATTTCTTTCAATGGTATTTGCATGTCCATATTGTTATTGCACCAAAGGACTACCTCGTAGATGTTTGTCAGGATGTTGTGTTGAATATTACCTATAATGCCAGTGATTAATTCACCATCAGTGAGTCTTAAAATACATTTCTTGCCTGTAAACTCCTTAACGATAGGTTCTAGTTGTTTGGTTTTCATTTTGTTTGTTAATTGTTCGTTGTCTGATTAAAATTATAAAGCAGCTACCCGATGCTTTTGTTTATACGATTTGCTTCTGTAATTATCAAAGCAAATGTTTTTTTATTAGTACCAAATAAATTCTAACGCGAGCAATATAAATGCTATAGCAACCAAAATAAATAATAGGCGTTGCTGCGTAGTAATAGCTTTTGATTTTAAGCCTTCCATGATGATTTGACTATAAAGAAATGGATTATTTTTTTGATTTTGCTGAAAATTTTAAATATCAGTATTGAAGAAAAGACCTGAAAATGCTTATGTTTTCAGGTCTGCTCTTTTTAGTAAACAAAAGAAGTAATTGATTTTAAATTAAACATGACTGAATTAAGGTTAGATATCCTTTCTACTAAACACTAAACTTACTGCTTCACAATTTTCCTTTCACTCACACCTTCATTGTTGCTTATTTTCAATACATACACCCCCTTGGGCAATGTATTTACCGGAACAGATTCGTTGTCGGATACTTGTTTTTGAAGCAAGGTTTTTCCATTTAAATCGGTCAGAGATATTGTGGAAACACCATTCAATCCATCGATGCGGAATGCATTGGTTACTGGGTTTGGATAAACCGATAGTTCAAATAGATTTGTTTTTTTCTGCAATGTAATTTTTTTCGCAAAATCAATTTTTAATGGATTGTTTGGTGAACCTACAATATTGTTGGGTGAAAATCTAACCGTTGAATTTGAGGAGTTGTATTCCTTATTGTCAATTAGGTCTATGGATTTGAAAGAAATAGTTTTATTTATATCAGCTGCACTGCCCCAAATCATCATAAATGCCAAATAGCGTTTAACTCCAGTCATGTATTTCAAATCTGCTGTGCCACGACACTCTTCACCAACAAACACTGCAATCTTCAAGTCTGAATTGACAATTTCTTTGTCGTCAATAGAGGCAACTGAAGTTACTGTCATGCTCAATTGGTATTTGTTCAAATCATTTGCGCCCCACATTTGAGTTATGGTAATTGTAACATCAGTTGTGCCATTAGCCGACAATGTTACAATGGCTTCGCGTGTTGCAGAGGTAGAATTGGTTGATGCTGTAAATGTCAATGGCGCATTGCCAGTTCCGTCAGAAACAACTGTTAACCAGCTTTGATTGGAAGTTGTTTTCCAACTTGTATTTGATGTTACATTTATGGTTGCAGTACTATTTGTTGCAGCTGCAATACTAACTGTTATATTTGAAACTGATAGTGTTGCATCGCCAGCTGCTTGCCATACAGTTATGGTTTTATCAGCAGCACCTGTGGCCTTCAATGTAACAATTGCTTGTCTGGCTACTGACAAATCATTTGCCACTAAAGTAGTGATAGTGAGTTCTCCATTGCCGGTAGAACCATCATTTACCGATAGCCAGCTTTGATTGGAAGTGGCTGTCCATGTGGTATTTGAAATTACATTTACACTTGCTGTGCTATTTGCTGTTTTGGAAACGCTTGCTGTTATCGCAGAAACTGCCAATGTGGCATCTCCATCTGCCTGTGTAACTGTAATTGTTTTATCCGCAGCTCCTGATGCTTTTAAAGTTACTGTTGCTGTGCGAGTTGTGATGGTTGGATTCACTGCGGATGTAGTGATAGTTAATGTGCCGTTTCCTGTAGTTCCTGAACTTACTGTCAGCCAAATTTGGTCGGAAGTAGCCGTCCATGTGGTATTGGAAGTAACATCTACATTAACAGTGCTATTGGTTGTTTTGGCTACATTGGGTGTTGATGAAGATACAGATAATGTGGCATCGCCAGCTTCTTGTGTTACTACAATGGTTTTATCAATTGCACCCGAAGCTTTTAGTGTTACTGTTGCCGTGCGGGTTGTGATTGCAGGATTAGTGATGTTAGCAGTTAATGTCAACAAAGCATCTCCTGTAGCACCTGTAGTTACGGTCAGCCAATTTTGATCGGAAGTTACTGTCCATGTAGTATTTGACAAAACATTAACTGTTGTGCTACTGTTAGCCGTTTTTGCTATACTTGCTGTAACTGCAGAAACAGATATTGTACCATCACCAACCGATTGAGTTACAGTGATTGTTTTATCTACAGTTCCTGTGGCTTTTATGGTTACAGTGGCCGTACGGGTTGTAATAAAAGGATTCGATGTGACCACGGTTAAAGTCAGCGGAGCATTTCCGGTTGCACCTGAAGTCGCTGAAAGCCAGCTTTGATCGGAAGTAGCCGTCCATGTGGTATTGGATGAAACATTAACCACAGCAGTGCTATTGGCAGTTTTTGCTACACTTGCCGTAGTGGCAGAAACTGACAAGGTGGCATCACCTGCTTCTTGAGTTACAGTGATTGTTTTATCTGTAACTCCTGTGGCTTTTATTGTTACAGTAGCAGTTCGGGTTGTGATAAACGGATTTGTTGTTGTGGATGTTAACGTTAACGTATTATTGCCGATTGGACCTGAAGAAGTTACCGTTAACCAACTTTGGTCTGAGGTAGCTGTCCAACTGGCCATGGAGGTTAAAGACACATTGGCTGTGCTATTTGCTATTTTAGATACATTTGCCGTAGTAGCATCGCCGGCAAGCTGTGTTATTGTAATTGCATTGTTAACAACTCCAGTAGCTTTTACAGTTACATGTGCTGTACGGGTTGTGATGGAAGGATTCGTTGTGATGGCAGTAACTGTCAACGAAGCATTTCCGGTAGCACCGGAAGTAACTGAAAGCCAACTTTGATCAGAACTTGTTGTCCACGTGGTATTTGAGTTAACAGTAACAGATGCTACACTATTTGCATTTTTGGCTACGTTAACCGTTGAAACAGAAACCCACAAACCATTTGATTGATATTTATGAATAAAATCCTGCCATTGCGCTGATGCAGCATAAAGGGATAGTTTATTGCTAGGAACATACAAGGTGCATAGATTTTTATCAACTCCATCAAACACCCCTGCACCCATCGTGATACTTGCTGGTGTAAGTGATTTAGCTGTAATTGAAGTTATTCCGGCCCGGTTTTGAAAAAAATAATCGGGTATTGACGTAATTGTAGAAGGTATGGTGCAATTCCCTTTTTTATCGATTGGACAAAAAAACAATTTCTGCTGTGATTTGTCAAATAGTACTCCCTCCAAACTTGAGTAAAATTGATTTTCCGAACCAATAGTAATCTCGCTTAACTGGCTTAAATTTTGAAAAACATTAAGATCCAACGAAAAAATACTGTTTCCAAATGTCAAGCTTGTTAAATTAGCAAACCCAGGTAATATACTTGAATCAAAAAAACTTATCCCATTGCCAATATTCAAACTTGTGAGGTTGTTTAGCCCCATAAGTGCCATTGGAGATAGGTCTGTAATTCCATCCCCTGTGGCCAGAACAGTTATACTTCCACAGCCATCAAACGGTGACATTCCGTCAAGTGAAGTGATGGAATTAGGCAGTATCAGCGTATTGAGTGATGAAATTGAGCCATAATTTGACGAAAATGATTGACTTGGCAATATGTTGGCCATATAGTTAACTGGAAAGCCCCATCCAAATTCCGACCCAGTACCATCCATCCCAGAATATGCAGCAATACTAACATCGCGCATATTTAATTCCAATAAATTGGACAATTCGTCACGCATAAATTTAATATCGCGCGCATCAATTGTTCCAGTAAGAACAAGGCTAGTAATCGATTTGTCGGTCACTAAAGTATTCAGCCCACCTGGCGTTACAACATTTACATTGATTGACTTTCCTGTAACGAAAAGTAATATGCAGAACATAAGTAAAAATATCTTTTTCATACCAATTCTTCTTTTATAAACACATTAAAAGAAATGTGGTTTAACCTTAGCGTGAATAAAAAATCATAGAAGCGGCTACCTATTTCAAAGTAGCCACTTCTATAACTTCACACTCACTTACTTTCTAACAAATAGCAAATTAGAGACTTTTCCGTTGAGCTTAATACGAAGCGTATAAACGCCTGGAACCAAATTGCCAACATTGATAGCATTTTTGGTCATGGCAGAATAAGAAACCAATCTACGTCCCAAATTATCTATCACTTCAAGCTGCTGTATATCACTCGGATTGCAATCGAAATGCAACACGTCGCTTACTGGATTTGGATATACATTCAATTTATCCAATCCAATTTCGCTAGTTCCCGAAGTAATAAAGCTGATTTTGTAAGGATTTATAACCGAACCAATAATGTTGTCAGGCACATAAGTGAGCGATTGATCGGCCAAACTTAGTTCTTGATTGTTGGTTGGATTATAACTCCTGAACGTAATTTTCTTGTTTACATCATCCATATTCCCCCATACCATCATGAAGGCCAAATAACGCTTGTTTGTATCTACATATTTCAAAGTAGCAGAGCCACGACATTCGTTGCCCACAAATACTGCCATTTGCATGTCGGTATTGGCCACTTCGGCATTATCAACGCTCGCTACGCCCGTTACGGTCATACTCATTTGGTACTTGTTTATATCCATAGTCCATTTCATATCAGCTGTTTCCTCGGCTTGTTTTAGCACTTTTGATTGAGAAATATACTGAGATGGATACTTGAAATCTGGTTTTGTATCTTTCGAATTATACATATATCCAAGTCCAGGCATCATGTATTGAAGACTTCCATACCAAGTTCCACCAGTGTAAGTTGCAAAACCAATTTGTCCCTTTATCTGGTCGCCTTCAATGGCTGTTAAACCACTCAATGCATCTTTTACCGGAGCAACAAACTGTGGTACATAACTAATATAATTCCAACCCGTTTTAATTGGTATTGCTATATCAGCTGGTTTAGCCATGGCACCTTCCAGTTTTAGTGTTATAGCATCATTGGTTTTCAACATATACATTGTTTTTTGATTCACATTGTCTAATGTTCCGTTCCAATATCCATCAGAATAACTAATAAATTTACCAACTAATTGGTTCTTATCATCAACTTCTTTTGTCTTTATTTGTTCACCAACAGTTGCGAGTCCCGATGTGAATTGGTCTATTAGATTTGGATTTACAACATTGGTTGAAATCCAGTTCCAACCCTTTTTCATGTTCAATTGCTGTTCAATTTTATCAGTGGCATTAAATACCATTTGATTTACAACATCACCTTCAATAGTACCATCTACAAACTTGACGGTATCGACAGGATATTGAGATTTCCATTTATGCACATCAACGCCCGGATAAATTCTACCTGTACTTGCATCCCATAAATTGAATTTTACCGGCAATGGTATTTGTTTATTATTGGCATCCAATCCTTTTAATTCTTCTACTTTTGCATAAACATCCATGTAGAATAGATATGCATTTTTAGTCTTGTCGAACTGTGGATGTACAATTCCTGCGCAACGATTGCCAATAAATGCAGCCAACATATCCTCAGGATCTTCTTGTCCCACTTCTCCAATCTGAATCTTACCAATCACATTCATTGATAATCCATAATCGTATGGATTCACTGTCCAATCGGGACGAGTGCCTGTAACTTTAAGAATTACCGGTAAAATTTCATCAATATTTTTGCTGCCGGTTAACCTAATATCGCATTCATAATCTCCCACATTCGTGGATGGGTTCACCGTAAATATCAATGTTGTTTTTTCCATTGGATTAATCGTACCTTGCGTTTTGTTTACGGTTAACCAACCAGGTAAACCACTGATAACGTAATTTTCATAGTTACCGGAGCTATTTGAAATAGTTGCATCGAATGTCAATGGCGCCAACACTTCTTTGGTAAGATTTATTGATTCCGTTTGCCATTTCAGTCGGTTCATACTTACAAATGCTGTCCAACTCAACGTGCCTGCCATACGGTTGGAATTCAAATCCATAATACGTTCAACAGTAAATTCAAGGTTACAGTTTTCAATCGTATCTGCAGCATTCAAAATGCCAATGATAATTTTATTATCGGATGCCATTGTTTTGGATTTGACTTTTACTCTTGGGCGATTCGCTTTTATTGCCGGTGTATTTTCGGAAAAGGTTACACTCTGTCCAATTGCTGTTCCACCATTTTGTAAATCTTTTTTAGGTAGTGGTATCAAAGCATCATCTAAACTACTTACAATCACATTTGAAGGATTAAAATTTTCAAATGGATAATAGGCGGCTAATCCGGTTTCATTTCCAGCTAATTTTGAATGCATATTCAAACTTATGTTTTCGCTGGTTAACGCACTTTTCCAGATACGCACTTCATCCAATGAACCGATAAAATGGTAATCATAAGTTGCTTTGTTAGCCCAATTTATAAACGAACGTCGGGCACCAAGAGCAATTGAGTCAGAAACAATTTCTGCAAAATTTGTAGCTGAAGTTTGGTATTTTGAATTTCCATCAATATATATATTGGCATTTCCACCACGCATTAAACTTAAAGCAAAATGATGCCAAACGTTGTCCAATACATCGCCCGATGGAACTATAAATGAATTGTTATTTGATGCAACAGTCAAACTTCCTTCTTCGTTAAAAGCAACTGAAAGTCCTTTACTTGTATTGCTGTCACCACATGAATAAAGAGTGGCATTTTTTTGTCCAGAAGGGCCTTTGAACCAGAATTCTAACGTAAAATCATATTCATTTGTAATAGGCGTATGACTCGATTTAGCCACTATCTGATTGCTTCCATTCAGTTCTGCGGCATAACCTTTCGGTGTAATAAACCATGAACTATTTACATTCAGGTTGCGTCCGCGAGCTTTGTCAGCAGCCAATTTACCATAACCTTCATCCATAGCCCAGTATCCTGCTAAGTTCAGTTCTTTACCTGTAATGGTTTTTGATCTGTCAACGTTAATTGTTGCAAAAGATCGCATTTCACTCCAAATACTCAGTTGACGAATTGAACCTTTATAATTTTTACCAATAAATAGTCGTCCTGCCGGGGCAATTCCGTTTGGTAAAACTTCACTGAAAAGCTCCGATTTACTACTGTTAGCAGTGCTCCATAGCATTAGAGTGAGTTTTTTATTGAGGGCATCATAGGTCAAACCAAAATATTGGAAACTTGGATCCGGATTTAAAACTATTTGCTTAGAGAAGTCTGAACCAACAATTACATTCAAATTATCTCCATTCATCTGCATATCAATTTTATCCTTTCCGTCTCCTAAACTAAATATTGAACCTCCCAAGTTTCCTGCATTTGCCAGGAATTTTCCTTCGATGGTGAATGAGCTTCCTTGTAGATTTATTGGCAATTCAGTAGATGCTTGTTGGGCCCCATCAAATAAAAGTCCCACATTATCACTTTGAGGTTGTCCATTCAGTACTCCCCACACCTGAACATCGGTATCTACAATTTTTTCAGTTTGAATATTTTCATTGAATGTAACCGAAATTTCAGTTTCGGGGGTCAAAATTCCGTTCGATGGAGAAGGAACTCCCATAGAAAATGGCTTTTGAGTATCCTTTATCACATTGATAATTTCAGATTCATTGTATTTATCATTCGCACAAATACTTCTTGCTCTGAATTGATAAGTTTGATCCGGTTCAGCTGCCATTGGAAATTTATATTCAATGCCGTTATCGGTTTTACCAATTTTAATGAAAGTTTTCGTTGTTGGTTTCATCTTCACACTGTCAAGCACAAATTCTTTTGCTAACCGCCAATCCAATTCATTCAACCCTTTGTATTGCAAAATGATACCGGCAAAATTCTTGTAGTTTGTATCGAAATCTTTCAGTTTAACTGACAAATCTTTTGGAGAAGGAGAATCTGCGTTGATTACCCGGTTATTGATTTCCATTGTTAAATCGCTACACGAAGCAACAAAACTAGCAGAGATGAAAGCATCGTCGTAAATAGTACTATCACAAGGCGATTGAAATTTGAGACGTATATTACTGAATTCAAGATCGTCAGTGCTGGATTGAGTTAAACGAACCGTTTTGCGCAATGTAGAATTTGGTGCAATCAAATACAATCGTTGATCTGTCAACGGAGTTCCATCAATGCTTAAAATAGCGCCACGAGGATTGGTCTTAGGATCAACATACAATTTGAACCAGCACGCTGTATTGGTTTCAGCTAAATTTGTTAAATTTAATTCAAACGTAGCTTGTTTACCACTGGCAACACCCGTAACTGTTGGAACTATTACGGCAATATTAGGATCTTCAATTTGCACTGTTCCACCTTTACTTAATGGAACTGATTTATTTGCGCCATCTTTATAGCACAAACTCATATCTCCTTTTTCGTAAGGACAAGAAGACTGACCGCCACTAAGTGAGAATATCGGACTACCTTCCTGAATAACATTTGTTTTTGGGATATCCGGATCTTTCCCGGGTGAATACACATCGACCGAGAAATAATTACCTGTATCACCATCTGCTAAGGTATAGCTGTACGTAACTGTTTTTACGTTATCGGTTCCATTGGTTGTAGCACCACCACCTCCGGCTTTTGTTTCGGTTTCAGCAGACGCGCCGTTGCCACCAATTTTAAAACTAGTTAGACTTTTATTCCAAAATTGTACTTGCCAATCCACTTCATTACTCTCAAGAGAGCTGGATATACGAGTCGTTGATTGTGACAAAACAGCACCTGCATCGAATGACAAGTTTGATTTAGTGTATAATATATTGCTATACCGGTCATCTGTGCTATTATACAATACATTTGTTCCCATGGCACGCAGTTTTTCAATCTCGTTCTGACGAATTATCCTTTCCCATTGTTTAATCTGATTGGTAAAGAATTGAACTGAATCTATTGAAAATTCTTTTACTGTTTTTGGAGTAACCCAATTGTAAAAACCTAATACCCCGTAATTAGGATCGGTAGAACTGAGTGTTGTCAGATATTTACTGTATTTTTCATTTCTTACATATATACTTGTATCATTGACTGTTTTCAAAATAGACTCACGTAAACTCCGAAGATTCGGCAAAAGCTTATTAACAATATGATATTGTGTATATCTAAATGCTGTGGAATCACCTTTTGCAAAAATGTAGCTATCATTGTCCTTTAATATATAATCATTTCCATCAGGTACAATTGCCACCTCTGTACATTTTCCAAACTTAAGATTCGAAGAGTTTGCAATGTAAACATCGCCATCAGCTCCCACATAATCGTTGTTAGAAGATGTACTTATTGATTCTTTAAAAGTAGTTGTTTCTGTTTCTGTATGCGAATCGCTCCAGTTTTTCTGTTGATCAATTCCTAATCCTAAATCGAATTTAGCTTCAATCTTCGTCATTACACCAAATCCAACTTCCTCATCTACCCCTATATGTAGGGTTGCTATAGCATTCTGAGATTGAGCTGTCGTTTTATTATAGGTATGTGATTTTGTAAAAGTCGACCCTTTTTCGAGTGTAGAAAAACTGTTTGAACCCGGAGGATCGCGCAATACACAAATCAATTTATCCGGACCTTTGGTTACAAAATCAACTCCACCCTTAGGAACTGCACCTAATACAATTCCAGTAATTCCAGTTTCTGATCCATTCATCCATGCCTGACCATTACCATAATTCAGAGTGGCTGTCATGCTCATTTTATAAGGTGATTTTATCAGTGGAGAACCAGCCATAAATTGATAATTATAAGTACCATTTGCATCAAAAGTATATGAAGTCTTATCAGTATTTGTACTCAATTTATTCTCAATTTGAAAGGTCTTACCGGCTAATGGCACAAGGTCTTCTTTTTTGGTAAGTGGGTGAGTGTATTTTTCATATCCTTTTACCTCAAAACTATAGGAGTTGCCGTTAGTAAATACAGGATATGTAAATTTGAATGAAAGCGCTTTTGTAATTTTGTTTTGAGTGACCAATGAAATGACTTTATCATTTAATGGATTGTTTAAATCTTTATAATTGTAAATAGAGTCTCCAAAAGCAGTACCCCACGAATAGTTTGTATCTCGAATTGTAAATTCGGCAGATGGTGCCTGATAAACCAAATCCAAACGTTTATTATATACTGTTGAATCTATGGCAGATACATATTTGTTATCGGTAGTTTTTTTAAGATAATGTATTGTATCAGTGCAGATTATATTCGGATCTGAAACAATATTAGGTTGCCTATCCAAATTAAAAGGTGTTTTATTCAAGAGTTTTGTGTTAACATCAATAATTACCATTGGAATAGGAGGAATCTGAACCGAGAATTCTCCATTCGTACTATCGGTAGTAATAATAACAATATCATTTCCATTTGCAACTTTCGATACACTCTTAATGTTACCATTGATATTGGCATAAACTAAAGAATCACCCTGTTTGTAATTTAATTGGTAACTTTCTTTATTAACGGGTTGAATCATAACCTTTGCCTGACCAATATTGGCATAGCTCCTGTTAAAACCAATGGGCTTTGCTGCTTGAACGGCACCACCAACCACTCTACCTACCAATGTTACTGTTGTAAGATCGGTAAAATTAATATTGCTTCTATTTTCCTTAAAAACAAACTTCTGATCCATTTTTAAATCCATTGAAACCTCAGCATCGGTAAATTTATGACCGTTTTTGAACAAAGATATTTTATGTTCGCCAATTGGTACATCAATTTCATAAGTTCCATTAGCAAGTGAAACAAGCTTTTTGTTATCGCGCATACAAGCACTTCCATCAACCATAAAATCAACGCCTTCTACCGGATAATTTGTATTTTTATAGCATATTTTTCCGCTTATCTTAAATGAAGAAATGTCGGTAAAATCTGTACCATTATGAACCAAACTTGATGGAGAAATGTATCGAAGCTGTTGTTGAGGTTCAAATTGATGAGTACCCAGTACAGGTTGTATTTGAAATGTAGAGCCACTCCCGCTGAATGGAATTCCCCGTATAATATAATTACCGTCACTGTCTGTTATTCCTTTTATCCATAATTGACCCTGGGATGGAACATTGGTTGATGTATGTGCTTCGGTAAAGGTAATATGGTGTTCATTAAACGACTGTGCTGTTTTGGAGCAGTCAAAAGCACTCGAATTTATACCTTCATCAAGAGGCCAATAACCAATCAATCCCACTTCGTTGCCACCCAGATAACGATTGTAATTTTCTGCAATATCTTTGGATATAAGGGCTGTACTCCATAACCTTACATCATCAATATATCCGTTATAATAACCTACGTTCAGAACATTCTCGTCAGTTTTACTTGCAAAATATGATTTTGTACGCGGAGTTACTTTACCGGTTGTTGCATTAAAACTTTCATCTGCAAATTCGCATGTGCTGATATGATTTTTAAGCTTCTGGAATGCATTTTTTTGAGGTTTGCCATTAATATATATCTTCAAACTGTCATTTTTGTCCAAACTAACCGTAAGATGGAAATAGGTGTTCTCTGCAACGGAATCAAGTTTACATTTTAATGTTGGGTTCTTCAAGTCAAACGCTCCGATAAATGCAAAAACACTATCATTCCGGATGCCGATAGAATACTCCTTATATACCTCAAAAACAGGCGAATATATAGTTGGACGATTTGAACTCATCCAAGTTTGAAAGGTAAAACCATTTTTCACACATCCATGTTGAGCCTTTGTAAGAGCTAAATCGCCATGCTGCAAGTCACTCCCTATAAATTGAATACTTTTATACAACAAATTGTCATCTAAACTGGAACTGTTTACATATAATGCCACTTGGCTTACGGCGGTTCCGCTACCATAAGTAACACGACCAGTAACTGTTCCTACCGGCATCCTGAAGCCTATATCAGAAGTTGACTTCACGACATCCCACCCTGTTTTATATGCTGAAATGTAATATTTATAAACAACACCTGGTGCAGCAGTCATATCATCCCAACTGGTAAATGTGGTTTGAGGTGATAGTAGTTGTACTCTTTCCGGAGCAGAATCTACATCTTTTTTTCCGGCAGAATCTTTCGAATATGAACGATATATCTCAAACCTGTCACACAAATTCAGGTTGTCTATTTCCCACGAAAGATTAATCCGGTCACTAATGGTGTTTTTGGATGCCTTTATACTTTTAAACGTGACTTTCTTCTCTACTTTTTGACTATCAGTTCGCGAAGTGAATTTTTTACCAAAAACATCAACATCCAAATAATAGTAATGTTTGCTATTGTCAATTACTGTATTGTCATTTGTTGTATTGGCTGTATAACTTTGTTGTTTTAAAGGGATATCTATTGGCCTGAAAACAGTGGAAGTAGAAGCCTTATGATAAAGTGTTACCTTGTTTTTTGAATACATCGGTCCCCAATTCACTTCTATATAAGCATCTTTACCGTTATAGGATGGGGTACCTGTTAGGGTAAATTTTGTAAAATCCGGTGGATTAGGAGTCGTTGATACCGTTACATTACTGCTCAATTCCGCATAACATGTTTGAACGTTACCCCAACTTATCGGCACGGCATAAACAGTATATTTAATATTCTTCCAGTTATCTGAAACATTAAGTGCAACATCGTAGCTACCACCGTTAATTCCCGTTGCGTTGAGTATATTACCAACGCTATCTTTTACGTAATAAACTACATCTTGGCCACTTGTGTTTCCTGCAACCCATGTTAAACTTACTTTTTGGTTCTCCGCATTGTAATCAGCTTTTAAAGTCATCGGGTATTTATACCCCGGATGTGTAATTGTTCCAACACTACTATGCGTTACAAAGTTAGTACCGCTTGATGGTCCTGATATATTATAAAACTGTTTTGTATAATAGGTGTGACTTTGAGATAAATTCTCTGCATACATTGTAGACATAATAGAATCAGTCTCCTTAGTTGATGAAGTTGTAGCCGAAACAATTGCCGAGTCAACCTTATTTTTATAGTTAGCATCTGAGTATAATACAATTTTAGAAATACCTCCAACTGTGTTATTTTTCCACTTTAACCATCTTTTACCATTTGAAGCCGGTGTATAAGAAAAAGTTGTAACAGGTTTGAATGTATTTGTTGGTTTATAAATTTTATAAATAGTAAACGGCACTTTTACCTTGTCTGGCAGCAAAGAAGCGAGACTATTATCATTGAACATTTGGTTATTATAATTCTCTATCCATTCTCCTGTTATTTTAATTTTAATATCTTTACCTGCAAGACAAGGAGGAGTGTCCCAATTAAATTTAATAGTGTTCGCCCAACGTGTTGAAGTAAAACCAGTTGTTGTATATGCAGACAATGCACCGAAAGTCAGGAAGTCAGACGCCGAAGAAGGGATTGAAGCATTGGTACTATGTTGGTCTACCGTTAGACTGTTAAACGGGTAATAAAGAGGTGTATTTCCATTTACATCATTATAAGTATATGTAAAAAGTGGAATATATTTACTTGTATCTGCAGGATTAGAATAGGATACTACCAGATTTCTTGCTCTGTAATAATATGAGTCTAAACAATAATACCATAACTCCATATCAACGGTTGTTAATGGACTTGTAGGGTTTTGGGTAAAAGCGACACAGTCTGGGTAATCAGTGTATTTTTTTGCCATTGCTTTTTGTCCTGGCATTAAAACCATTAATACTAGCAAGGGCGTTAAAAGTAAACTCTTACTTCTAGCGGATTTGTCTTGATTACAAGATGTTTTTTGCTCAAATAGTTTTTGCAAAAATGCGGATAAATTGAATAGCTTCTTCATGATGATAAATATAAATGGTGAGTTTTGTTTATTTTGATTTTTAACCCCGCAAAGTTAGCACCTACCATTTTTCTAAGCCATCCAATAGGTAAGTATTTGGTGACAAAAGGTAAAATCTTTATGACAAAAGGTAAAAAATACAGGTCAAAACGTACGAAACTAATCAAAAGGATTAATTTGTTACTTTTTTTTAAGTCTTTTGGGTTTGAATTAGTATTTTAGGGTCTGTAAGCTTTTCAATTAAAAAGTATATCTTTGCAATCTTATGTTTATTAATAAATATGATATCAACCATAGCACTCCTATCATCTGTTTACGTTACTATTTTTTGGGCCATCGTACTGCATGGGCAAAGAAAGACGCATTCAAATCCGCGTGCTTTTTTGGCGAAGTTCATGTTGCTGTTGATACCTATTAATTTGGGTCGTTTTTTTCACTATGCGCCTTTTCTCGACTTGTATGCTTATTTTGATGTGGTATATCTATCTTCTGGCTTCTTGGCATATCCATTTTATTATATTTACATACGACTACTTACGGTAGACGAGAAATTCTCGTGGAAAGCCCACTGTCGATTTCTTATACTACCCATCGTATTGCTTACCATCTATGAAACTATCGCATTATTTGCCCCAACCGCTGAGTATCGGGTGTGGCTATTGGACAGAACCGCCCATCTGGATATACCAATTATATATGTACTGAATATTATACGCGGAATAATAAGAATCCTGTATTTTCTTCAGGTGGTTTATTTTCTTATCGCTAGTACAGCACTGTTACGAAAATACAAGAATACTGCCGAACAATATTATTCGGATATACAGGATAGCAGAACTAACAATGTCACCATCTTGAATATAATTTTAATAATCAACTGTTTATTAATGTTGATTCCCAGTTCATTTTATGTAGACAATTCAATAATACTACTTGTGATATTGCCAACAATACATGCTGTGGATCATTATCTGATTGGCTACATGGGTTTTAAGCAGAAGCCTATTAATCCTAGCTTTGAAGTTGAATTGGATGACCCAATTGTGGAAGTATTTGGAGTACAGTTAAATGCAGCACAAAAAGAAATACATGACAAGTTGATGGTGGAGTTTCAGATGAAGAAACTATATCTCAATAACGATCTTAATATCATGGAGGTAGTGCAATTGGTGGGTAGCAATCGGTCCTATATCTCGTCCATTATCAATCAGCAGTACAATCAAAACTTCTGTGCTTTTGTAAATAATTTTCGCATTAGTGAACTGACTCAGATTTTGAAAGAAGATAAAAGTACTTTCAATGAAGTTCTTGCAGAAAAGGCTGGTTTTAGATCAGTAAGGTCGATGCAGCGTGCCGTGGCTTCCAACACCGGATTGCCTTTCGGCGATTGGAAAAAACAAGTTTCTGAATAAAAAACGAATTGTAATTAACTTATTATACTATCATCCAGTAATGATACGAACAATATTCCTTTTATCTCCAATATTTGTAACTCTATTGTGGTCAATTACCCTGGCTGGCAATGCCAAAAGATACAGCAATCCCCGCTTGTATTTGGGACGTTTTATGCTTTTGCCACTCATTATTTACATATCTCATTTCCTTTACTTTGTACCCTATCCAGCCATTTATCCTTATTTTGATGTAATTTCACAAAGTGCATCCCTCTTGGTTTTTCCTGCGTATTACGTTTATTTTCGGTTACTTACCGTTGACGATAATTTCTCCTTTAGGTCACACGCACGTTTTTTTATTGTTCCTATTGTTGTAAGCATTTTATATGCGGTGGGGGTTTTCCTTACACCTCAAATAGAGTATAGAACGTGGCTTTTCGATCCAAATGCCTATTCTCAATCTCCAAGTATTAAGTCTCTAGCCATTTTGCGTAGTGTTATACGCATAGTATATTTAATTCAGGTAATGGTTACTGTTGCCGGAAACTACTGGCTAATAAAGAAATATGCCGATAGAGCCGAGCAGTTTTATTCGGATATGCAGGATGGAAAGTATAACAATGCCAAAAGGTTAAACTATTCCATCATAGTGATGGGTGTGGCGGCAATTGTTTTTACGATATTGGGCAGGCGGTTTCTCACACATCAAGATGCTTTAATATCTGTAGGGTGGGCAGTGTTTTCGGCTATGTTGTTTATAATTGGATACTTGGGTATAAAACAAAAACCAATTAATCCAAGTTTCGAATTGAGCGATGAACAAGCAACGGCTGAACAATTGCCAGAATTAACCCTTACTGCCGAGAAATCAGTGCTGGAAAGTTTGATACTTCAATTTGAACAAAACAAGATGTATCTCAATAATGACCTAAACATCATGGATGTGGTACAAGTAATTGGCACTAACCGTACTTATGTTTCTGCACTTATCAATCAACATTATAACCAAAATTTCTGCTCTTATGTAAATAGTTTCCGTGTTGAAGCTTTAAAAGAAGTAGTACTTACAAATCCAACTTGTGCTTATGAGGTTTTAGCCGAATCTTGTGGATTTGGTTCTGTAAGTTCCATGAAAAGAGCTGTTACATCAAGTACTGGATTGTCCATTTCTGAATGGAAAAAAACTTTAATCGCTCAATGAATCTCCCGAAAAAAATAGCTAATATCAATTTTGCCATCAGATTATTTCTCCTTACTGTTTGCAGTTTTCTAACTTTGAGCGCATCCGCACAATCAATATCATTGTCGGGAGCAGTCAAGGGTCAAAATGGTGAAGCCTTAATTGGGGTTAACGTGATGGCAGTAGGAACAAACGCTGGCACCATATCAAACGCAGAGGGTAAATGGACACTTGCTGTTCCTTCTAACGCCACTGATTTACGATTTTCATACATCGGCTATAACAATAAAACAGTAGGTATTGCTACCAATAAATTTGTCAATGTGGTGCTAGATGTATCCTCAAAACTTATTGATGAATTGGTAGTTATTGGGTATGGCACCATTAAAAAATCGGACTTAACAGGTTCGGTATCGTCGGTAAAATCAGAAGCCATCATGCGCAAACCGGTTGCCAATGTAGCTCAGGCATTGCAGGGCTTGGCTCCTGGAGTTTCGGTTACTTCCAATTCTGGTTCGCCCGGTGGTTCGGTTACTGTGCGCATTCGTGGCATTGGAACGGTGAATGACCCTAGCCCGTTGTATGTAGTAGATGGTATGCCTGTGAATGATATTGGCTATTTAAGTGCTGCCGAAATAGGGAACATTGAAATACTCAAAGACGCTTCGGCAACTGCCATTTACGGGTCGCGCGGTGCCAACGGCGTGATACTTATTTCTACCAAACATGGAGTGGCTGGAAAAGATGTGATTACGCTCGATTCCTATTATGGCATTTCTAAAATAAATACCGATTTGCATTTGCTTTCTGGGCAGCAATGGATTGATATTCAATCGGCTATCAATGTTACAAGGCCAAAACCAATTGATTTGACCAATCTGGATGCGTCTATTAATACCAATTGGCTGAAAGAAGTGAGTCAAGTAGGTGCTATTCAAAGTCATAATGTCAGCTTTGGGGGTGGGATGCAAGATTTTACTTATCATCTAAGTTTGGGCTATTTGAATCAAAAAGGTAGCGTTAAGAATACTGATTTCGATAAGGTAAATGCGCGTATCAATTTGGAACGTAAAATGAATAGCGCCATAACTGTTGGAACAAATACTTCTATTGCAAACTCATCGCGCAATAAGGTGCTTGAAGGAAATAACAGTGCTGGCATTTTTACCAATATGCTATTCGTGGAACCCATAGTGCCCGTTTACAATGCCGATGGTAGTTATGGTTTTTCGAAGTACATCACTACTTATAATCCGGTGGCTACCATAAACAATACATTCAGCAATGAAAAAAACCTTACCATCATTGCCAATATTTACGGCATAGTAGAACTGATGAAGGGTTTGAATTTCAAAACATCGCTGGGGATGAATTTCAATCGCTACGATGCTTACGACTTCAAACCGACTTTTTTTGTAACCAATACCTTCAGCAATTCTACCAGTTTGGTAACCCGTGGATATTCACTCACCAACAATCTTATTTCCGAAAACACATTCAATTTTAATCATACATTTAGCGATAAACATCTAATAAGTGCTACTTTGGGCTTCACGGCTGAGAAAACACGATACGAAAATCTTATTGGAAGTAAAGCCAATACGCCCAATAATACGTCCGAAATGCAGTATTTGGATGCTGCCACCAACAGTACTTCGGCTACTGCCAATGGTACCGCTGCCGAGTCGGCACTTATTTCGTATTTAGGTCGTGTAAATTATAGCTACGATAACAGATATTTGGCTACAGCCACCATACGACGGGATGGTTCCTCTCGTTTTGGTAAATCTAATGAATACGGAAACTTTCCATCAGTGGCAATGGCTTGGAAACTGAACAACGAGTCGTTCTTCAAAAACTGGCAGCAAGCGTTTATTCATACTGCCAAAGTGAGAGTGGGTTGGGGCGAAGTAGGAAACCAGAATATCAGCAATTACGCCTATCAAAGTTTATTGACCTCGGCTACTCAATATGCCTATTTGTACGGCACTCCCGAAAAACTATATCAGGGCGTAGTGGCTGTGGCGTTGGGCAATGCCAATATTAAATGGGAAACCACCGTATCCACAAATATTGGTATTGATCTAGAATGCTTGAATGGAAAATTAATATTGATGGCCGATTATTATAACAAAACCACCCGCGACATGCTTTTGGTGGAACCAATACCCTCTTTTCTGGGTTTTGAAACTGGCCCTACCACCAATGTGGGTTCGGTGAATAACAAAGGGTTTGAAGGACAAATAGAATGGAAAGATAAAATTGGTAAACACTTTAATTATAGCATTGGCGCAAATATCTCAACAGTCAACAATAAAGTGTTGAGTTTGGGCACCGGTAAAACCATATTAAGCGAGCCTACCTTTATAGGAAATACAACCTACACCACGGTGGGCAATCCTATTGGTGCATTTTGGGGCTACAAAACCAACGGCTTGGTGCAAACGGCGGAGCAATTGGCGGATGTGAAAACCCGCCAGCCCAATGCAGGGTTGGGCGATGTGGTTTTTGTGGACAATGATGGGAACGGAGTGTTAAATGATTTGGACAAAACGCTCATTGGCAATCCTATTCCGCAGTTTTATTATGGTTTTAATGTCAACATGGAATACAAAGGATTTGATTTTTCGGCCAATTTTGAAGGTACATACGGAAACGATATTTTTAATGCCATGCGTTTTTATACTTACAGCTTATCCAGCGTTACTCAAAAATCGGTGGATGTACTAAATTATTGGACACCAACCAATACCAATACCACCATGCCGCGCCTAAATGGGAATGACCTGAATGATAACATGCGCTTCTCCGATAGGTACGTAGAAGATGGTTCATACCTTCGTCTGAAAACGCTGCAAATTGGTTATTCACTGCCGCCAACTATTGCAAAAAAGATTTTTATGACAGGCTTACGCATTTTTATTTCTAGCGATAATCTGCTGACATTCACCAAGTATTCGGGGGCAGATCCTGAAATAGGGCAACTTAGTTCATCCAATACTTTAAGTAGAGGCGTTGACCTGGGTAATTATCCACAAGCCAAAACAGTAGTAGTTGGCATCAATATTACATTCTAATTCATAATTCACAATTCATAATTCCAACTACTTATATTAGAATATGAAATCATTTAACACCATTGTAATACTCATTGCGGTTACATTACTTTGTAGCTGTAACGACGATTTTTTGAATAAATCTAAACTGGGAGCATTGACCACCGAAAACTTCTTTGTATCCGAAAACGATGCTTTTCAGTCCGTTGTAGCCGCCTATTCCGACCTCAAAGATTATCGTTACGCTTGGACCATCTGGTGCTTTGGCGATGCTTTGTCCGACGATGCTACCTACAGCGGAGGCGACAATGATGTGCAAGCCTATGCACTTATGGAATCGTATCATTTCCCTGCCGACCATCCGCGCATCCTCGACCGTTGGCAAATTTTATTTAGGGGCGTCAACAAGGCAAATCAAGCCATTGATGGCATATCCAGGATGGATGCTACATTGTTTAAAACCCAAAGCCAAACCCGACTTTTGGGTGAAGCTTTATTTCTTCGCGCGTACTATTATCATGAATTGGTCATTGCTTTTGGCGATGTGCCTTTGATGACAACTACCCCAACCATTGACGATAAAACACTAACCCGCACACCTGTAGCCGAAGTGTATGCGCAAATAGAGAAAGATTTGAATGAAGCTGCCAGTTTATTGCCTGCCAAATCATCGTTGAAAATGGCGGACGATGCAGGTAGAATTACCAAAGCGGCTGCCAACGCCATGCTTTCGCGGGTGTACCTCTACCAACAGAAATACGATGAATGTAAAATTGCATCCAAAGCAGTGTTTGCAGAAACCGATTACGCTTTGATGCCAAATTATGCCGATGTGTTTGCACTAAGCGGTGAGAATTGTGCCGAATCCATTCTGGAAGTTACGCAATATGACTCGCCAAGTGGTCCAATTGTAAATGCCTTCAATAACAATGGTAATTTTCAGGTGCTTTTCATGATGCCATTTGGCACCACCTATGGTTTCGGCTTGAACCAACCAACTCAAATGTTGGCCAAAGCATTCATCAGCGAAGGCGACAGCATACGCAAACATGCCTCTATGCTTACCGAAGATAGTTTGCGTGTGTGGGAATCGGCAGCTAACTTTGCAAAATTGGCACGCAACAGAACCGGCTTTTACAATCAGAAATTCTATTTGAAACCAGCTCAGCGGTCACTCAATGCCAGAAACAATCCTACAAACATCCGTTTAATCAGATTGCCAGAAGTATATTTAAACTATGCTGAAGCTTGCGCAATGCATCCCACGGAAGGAGATGGCGAAAACGAAGCGCGCACTTATTTGAATAATGTGAGACGACGTGCCCATTTAGCGGAGAAAAATAATACCGGCACTGCCTTGTTCGATGATATTATGTTGGAGCGTCGACTAGAATTTGCTGGAGAAGGACACCGCTACTGGGACATGGTTCGCACCGGTAAAGCCGCCACTGCTTTTGTTTCGAAAGGAACATTCAAGCCCGAAACCTGTAATCTTATGCCAATACCCCAAGTTGAAATTGATGCAAGTGGCGGTTTTATTGTTCAAAATCCAAGATGAACTTACATAGTGACAGCTTCACTAGCAGGTTATAATTCATCCTTGGAAGTGAAGACGTCACTAATATATTCATCCTACTCAAATTCAATCCTCATTCAATCTTATATCGGCAGACGAAGCGCCTATCATTAAAACTTCAGCTTTCTATTTCTTTATAATTTGATGTGCCGACACAAACCCATTGCATTGAATACGGAGTAAATAAACCCCTTTTGCAAGATGACTGGTATTGATTTCGGTTTTATTGAATTGAGTGTCACCTAGTATTTGACGACCTGTAGCATCTGTCAACTGCAGCTCTTTAATGTCACTAGGTTGGCAGTCAATGTACAATACATCTTTCACGGGATTTGGATAAACGCTTGGCTTATCAACTTTTTCAGGATTGGTGGCGGTAACTATTTGATAAAAACGAATAGCGTACGGGCTTGTTGGTGATCCAGCTATGGTTTCTGGCATAAATCCCAATGAGCCATTGATGGCAGTATGTTCATCGTTATTGCTAAGATTTAAACTTTTAAACCTCAGTGACTTGTTCATGTCTTCCATATTACCCCACACCATTATGAAGGCCATATATCGCTTATAAGCTTCAACATATTGTAATTTTGCCGACCCCCTACATTCATCATCTATATAAATGGATAATTGTAAATCGCTAGATTTTAGCTCATTGTCGTTGACGGTAACGATTGCCGTGATTGTCATATTCATTTGATACTTATTTTGGGTTGTTTCTGCTGATTGAATAACATTGATTTTTTTATCTGGAACCCCAGTGGCAGATATTGTAACCACTGCAAGTCTGGTTTCAGATGTATTATTCGTTGCAAAGAACGTTAGTGTTCCATTGTTGGCAGAATATGAGCTTAGGGTTAACCAACTTTGGTCGGATGCTGCAGTCCATTTGGTATTGGCATTGATATTAATAGAAGCTGTGTTGCTGGCGGCAGGATCGATATTTACGGAGGTGTTTGAAACTGATAAAGTTGGTAAACTTGCTTCCTGAATTACCTCAAAGCTTATATCAGTGGCACCCGAAGCCTTCAAAGTTACAATTGCGCTTCGTGTGCTTAATGATGTATTGTCAGTTTTAGTTGTTAATACAAGTGTGCCATTACCTGTAAAACCCGAATCAAAAGTTAGCCAACTTTGCGAGGAAGTGGCACTCCAGGTAGTGTTTGAAGTAACATTGATGGTGGCAGTACTATTAATATTATTTGCAATACTCACAGAATTAGTTGAAGCCGTTAAAACAGGGTCGCCAGCATCCTGATTTACTGTAATTGTTTTGTCGGCAACACCCACTGCTTTTAAAGTTACAATGGCTGAACGAACTGAAACTGTTGGATTTGCATTTATTGCCGTTAAAGTAATTGTTGCATTTCCAGTTGCTCCTGCTATTACTTGAAGCCAACTTTGGCTGGAAGTAGCCGTCCACGATGTATTAGAAGTTATATCAATATTGGCACTACTATTTGTATTTTTCTTGACAGAGGTCGAAGCCGATGATAGTGTCAATGAGGCATCACCGGCGGCTTGTGTTACTAAAATGGTTTTATCGACGACCCCAGTTGCTTTTATTGTTACTGTTGCTGTACGAGTTGATATGAATGGATTGGCTGTGGTGGCAGTAATCGTTAATGCTTGATTGCCTGACCCACCCGAAGCTACCGTTAACCAACTTTGGTCGGAAGCAGCGGTCCAAATTGTATTGGAAGTAAGATCTATGGTTGCTGTACTGTTGGCAGCTTTTGCAATGCTAGTCGAAGTTGCCGATACGGATAAAGTGGCATCGGCAGCTGCTTGGGTAACAATAATGGTTTTATCTATAGAACCTGTGGCTTTTATAGTGATAGTTGCTTGTCTTACAGCTGCTAAAGGATTATCGGTAGTTGTCATAAAACTAATTGCATCACTTCCACTTCCATAAGATTTCACAAGCAACCAACTTTGGTCGGCTGTTGCTGTCCAAGAAGTAGTGCATGTTAAAGCTATACTTCCCAAACTATTTGCTGATTTTCCAACCGTAAATGATGTGGTTAATAGTGTCAAAGCATCATCGCCGGCTTCTTGGGTTACAGTGATTGTTTTATCTGTCACTCCATTAACTTTCACAGCTACAGTTGCGATACGGCTGACATTAAGTGGATTAGCGGTTAAAGCAGTACAGGTAATTGTTCCGTTGCCAGTTCCTGAATTTACGCTTAACCAAGCCTGATCGGAACTTGCTGTCCATGTTGTATTGGAAGTTACATTTACGGTGGCGGTACTGTTGGCTGTTTTTGTTACGCTTGCTGTAGTGGCTGAAACCGATAAAGTATTAAATATTGGAGCCAATACTATATTGCTATTCAGATTTAAAAGATAAGGATTTGCTGAAGATGCTATTCCAGTTCCACCCACAACATAACTCCAACCAGCAAAACCATAATTTGAAGCAGGCGTGGCAGTTAAGGTTATTGAGCTACCAGACGTGTACACTTCGCCATAAGCATTTCCACCACTTGTTGTACCATTTGTATTTGTTAGCACTCTAAGTTGAACCAAATTATCCGTAATACCTTCAATTGTCCCAATAACTGGTGGATTTAGTCGGGCATTGTTTACCTGATCCGTGCTTACCAACTGAGCAGTTTGACTTGTTCCTATTGCATTCACCCACTGACTTGTAGTTAGGTTGTAATAGGCTACAACCGGACTTACATTTGCATTATTGGCAAATCGAGTTTGTGACCCTTTATTTGTCAAGAGAAAACTTCCTGTTTTTATAGTAGGTGCTTGTATGCCATTGTTTTTATATAAATTGGGCCTGAAAATAGATGCAGTTCCAATTTCAGCACCTGAACTATTTGTGATTTTTTCCAATAATCCGCCTGTGAAAATGCTGTTGTCACTTCCATTTTGTAATCCATTATATTTAATACTGCCCAAATTAATTGTTCCCGATGGCAGAGCGGCATGGTAAATACAATAGTAAAGATTCACCTGATTTTGATATGTATAAGCAACTACATCGTCTAATTCATAAGAGGTTGGCGAATCAGATGTTCCCGCAGAAATATGGTAATTGTATGCAAAAAGCGTATTAATAGCAGTTACTGTTCCACCATTATTTGCAATTCCTCCACCTTTTAAATTTGTGCCTCCATAAGCAACATTACCAGTTACAGAGCTGTTTAAAATATAAGTTTTGCTTGAAGAACCATAATTGTTCAATCCACCTCCTAATTCTAACGACTGATTATTTGATATTGTAGAATTGTTTATATAAAGTAATCCTTGGTTTTCACCTGCACCTCCTCCGTAAGTGGTTGTGTAATTTTCTGTAATTGAACTATTTTCGATAAACATAGATGATGACGCTAAATTTATAAAGCCACCACCACTTTTAGCCGAGTTTCTACAAATTCTGGTTTTACTCAAGAAAACAGTTCCAGAATTTCCTAAGGCACCACCACTCAAATTCAAATTGCTAGAATTACTCAACACGCAACTATTTAGATACAATATAGCACTAGTTGAAACATAAATTACTGCACCATATCCAGTTGTAATAGCTCCGCCCTTCATTGTCAAACTATTGATAGTCAAAGTGTAGCTTGAAGAAACTGTAAAAATACGATAACTCGATGCACCTGATATGGCTAATCCATTATCATCCCGCCCAGATGCAGCTACAGATAGTGTGTAACTATTTCCATTGATTGTAATTGTTTTTGAAATTGTTTTTTCACTTGTAAAAGTAATATTCGAGGTTAAATTAATAATGTCACCTGCAATAGAACTGGTATAGGCAATATTAAAGTCAGCTTCTGTAGCAGCGTTACGTGTTGTAGCTGAAATCTGACCAGAAAATCCAACGATGCAAATTAACAGCATTAGCTTTACCAACGAGAAGTTTTCATCTTTCAAATTGGTGAGTATGAGTTTTAGTATAGGACTTTTCATAAATGCAATTTTTATGTGGGTGTGGTTTTTTGTTTAGATTGTAATCACAGATATGCAGAACATCAAGTTTCTACAATAATGATTATTGGCATCAAGTTTTTCAAAAAACATTAAAAAATCATGGAAAAGGCAGCCTTTCAATGACCAGCTTCTTCCATTCGATTTTTCTATTTACTTTCTCACAAACATGTGATTGGTCACATTTCCATTGTATTTAATTCTAAGTGTGTAAACACCAGGAACCAAATGACCAACATTGATGGAATTTGTAATCATTCTGCTGTCACTAACCAAAATACGTCCCATATTGTCCACTACTTCTAATTGTTGAATGTCACTAGGGTCATAATCGAAATGCAATACATCGTTTACCGGATTAGGATAAACCTTCAACCTATTTATTTCCACTTCCTTATTTCCAGATGTGGCAAAGCTGATTTGATATGGACTAGCAGGTGTTCCTATAATGTTATCTGGCACAAAGGATAGCAACTTGTTATCAGCAATTAGCTCCTGAGTACTGGTTGTATTATAGCTTTTGAATGTGATTTTTTTGTTCACATCGTCCAAGTTACCCCAAACCATCAAGAATGCCATATAGCGTTGATAACTGTCCACGTATTTCAGTGTGGCGGTTCCACGGCATTCGTCACCAACAAATACCGCAACTTGCAAATCGCTATTCGTCACTTCACTGCTGTTGATACTAGCTGTACCTGTAACGGTCATACTCATTTGGTATTTATTTACATCCACCATCCATTTCATACTTTCCACTTCCACGCTTTGACTTCCCACTTTTGATAATGAGAGATATTGCGATGGATAGTTGAAAATGCTGGTTGCGCTATTGTTTGAATAATACATATAGCCTAATCCCGGTGTCATATATTGTAAACTACCATACCAACTGCCTCCAGAATAGCTTGCAAAACCAATCTGACCCTTAATTTGATCACCTTCTTTGGCAGCAAGACCAGTTAATGCATCTTTTATTGGTGACACAAATTGTGGCACATAACCTATCCAATTCCAAAGCGGCTCAATAAACATTGTTAAGTTTGCCGATTTAGCAGTTGCACCAATCATTTTCAGCGTTTTGGCCTGATTTGTTTTGAGCATATACATGGCCGTCTGATTCAAATCAAAATCATTTCCTACCCATCCACTATTTGCATAATCAATATAACCTGTTCGTGATTTTAGCTGAATACCAGCTGCTTCCATTCCTGTTTTAAACTGATTAATCAAAGTGGGTTCAGTACTTGTCACATTGGTTGAAATCCAGTTCCATCCTTGTTTCAAATTCAACTGTTGTTCTACTTTATCACTTGCATTGAAAATTTGTGGAGCCATAACATTTCCAATAATTGTAGAAGAAATATAGTTGATTGTATTTACCCCTACTGCATCCACTTGCGGATAAATCCTACCCGTTCCGGCATCCCACAAACTAAATGTAAGTGGTTGACCGTTATCAGTGCTGTTTCCATAAATATCCATATAAAGAATATAGCTATTTTTGGTCTTGTCGAACTGAGGATTAGCAATACCAACACATTGCGTGCCTCTGAATGCGGCAAGCATATCTTCAGCATCTTCTTGATAAACATTCTCTATCTTAATCTTACCAATCACGTTCATCGACGATTCATAGTTGTATGGATTTACACTCCAATCGGGACGAGGTCCGGTAACTTTCAACATCACTGGTAAAATTTCGTCAATGTTTTTACTTCCCGTCAATCGGATATCGCATTCATAAGCACCCACATTAGTCGATTTATCCACTGTAAACACCAGTGTTGTTTTGTTTAATGGACTGAGTGTGCCTTGTGTTTTATTTACCGTCAACCAGCTTGGCAAACCAGTAATTACAAAGTTTTCGTATTTACCAGAACTGTTTGAAATAACGGCATTGAATGTCAATGGAGCTAACACTTCCTTTTTCAGATCAATAGCCTCAGTATCCCATTTCAACCGATTCATGTTTACAAATGCAGTCCATTTTAAAGGTGAAGCCATGCGGTTTGAATTTACATCCATGATACGATCCATTTCAAATTCCAACACGCAGTTTTCAATCCTGTCAGCATCTTCATTGATGTTGATAATGATTTTATTGTCGGATGCCGTAAAGGTTGAGTTTACCAATACTCTTGGTCGGGTCACTTTAATTGCGGGGGTATTATTAGTATAAGTTACATTCTTAGCACTAGCAATTCCGCCATTGCTCACCAAAGAAGATGCAGGTATCCAAGCATCCGTTAAACTTGATACAATGTCACTCGTGCTATTAAATTTCTCGAACGGATAGTAGGCAATTAATCCCGATTCTGTTCCTGCCAATTTTGTATGTAAATTCAGATTGACATTCTCGTTGGTTAAAGCATTATTCCACAAACGAACTTCATCTATCGAACCCGTAAATCTGTTGGTAATAGTAGCTTTAGTTGCTCCATTTACAAAAGATCTAAGTGCTCCAAAAGTGATTGAATCACATTCCATGCCACCGATATTGGTTGCAGAAGTTTGATATTTTGAAGTTCCATCAATGTACACATTTGCATTACCTCCACGCATTACACTCAAGGCAAAATGATGCCAGGTATTATCTAATACTGTTCCTGTAGGTATCAAATAAGTATTCCGATTGGTTGCAAGGGATAAATTACCATCTGAGTTGAATGCCACCGTAAGATTTTTACTTGCTACGGTATCCCCAACACACGAATATAGGGTTGCATTTTTCTGACCAGTAGCTCCCTTGAACCAGAATTCCAACCCAAAGTCATTTTCAGTTGTTAGTGGAATATGACTTGATTTAGCTACAATCTGGTTCGTTCCGTTCAATACGGCGGCTAATCCTGTTGGCGTGATAAACCACGAACTTCCTACAGTTAAGTTACGGCCACGTGCTTTGTCTACTGCCAAAGCTCCATAACCCTCATCCATAGCCCAATATCCTGCCAGATTCAATTCTTTTCCTGTTTTAGATACCGATTTACTTTCAGTAATGGTTCCGTAGGTACGTAGCTCGTTCCACACGCTTAGCTGACGGAGTGATCCTTTGAAGTTTTCACCGAGGATCAATCTTCCTACCGGTGCAATGCCATTTGTCAATGTTGAACTGAAAAGTGTCATCTTCGTTTTATTTGCATTACTCCAGAGCATTAATGCCAAGGTTTTATTCGAGGCATCGTAACTTAAAGCAAAGTATTGGAAACTTGCATCTGCATTTAAAGCTGTTTGAGTATAAAATGAATTTCCAGCAAGAACTTTCAAGTCGTTTCCAACCATTTGCAATGTAAGATTATTTTCAGCTTCGCCCACACTGAATATATTTCCAGTAGTATTTCCACTACTTGCAAGGAATTTACCTTCGATGCTGAATGAGCTACTTTGCAAATTGATTGGCAATTCGGTAAATGCTTTTTGTGTTCCGTCAAATGCTAGCCCAACATTGTCTGTTTCTGTGAAACCATTCAACACGCCATACACCTTGATGTCGGTAGATGCAATCTTTTCTGCCTGAATATTTTCGTTGAAGGTAACCGAAACTTCTGTTTCAGGGGTCAGTATACCGTTGGACGGAGATGGAAGTCCCATTGAAAGTGGTCTTTTCATATCTTTTACCACGTTAATTGTAGCGGTTTCATTGTATATGTCGCCTTTACATACTGTTCTGGCACGGAATTGATAGGTTTGATCTGGATCAGTTACCATAGGGAATTTATAGGTAAGTGTAACATCATCCAATCCAATTTTCGTAAATCCTTTGGACGGTTTCATGATTGCACTGTCAAGTACAAATTCTTTTGCCAAGTTCCAGTTTAAATCGTTTATGCCTTTGTATTGCAATCGGATACCGCCAAAATTCTTATAAGTCTTGTCGAAATCTTTGAGAATAACAGTAAGATTACTTCCGGTTTCTGAATTCAGTGTTCTGTCATCAATTTGCAAAGTCAAATCGCTGCACGAAGGTACAAATTTGGCTGTAACGTACGCCGTGGCTGTAATATCGGTTTGACATGGAGAAGATAAATCGAAACGTAAATTTTCAAAACTGAGGTCATCTGTACTCGATTGACTGATTTTGGCTATTTTGTGCATTGCTGTATTGGTTACCAAAAATTGGCGTGGTTCTGTTAATGGCGTGCCATCTATACTGATAATGGCACCATGCGGATTCGATGCAGGATCAACAGACAGTTGAAACCATGAAGCAGAGCTACTTGATGACAGATTTTGTAATACCAATTCAAAAGAGGCTTGTTTTCCACTCGAAATACCCCCAACAGTAGGGATGAGCACTTCAAGTCCTGGTTTTTCTATTTGCACCGTTGGGGTACTCAATGCCTCCGGTTTATTGGATGCATTTACATAGCAAATAGACGAATCGCCTTTTTCATAAGGACAGGATGAAGCACCACCGCGGGTTACAAAAATAGGACCTCCTTCGTGTTCTACCTTGCTAACCACGTAACTTGGTATTGCTTCATTAAATTTTGTTTTCGGTGTTGCTGGTATCGTTTGCGATTGAGGTGTAAACACGTCCACTGAAAAATAGTTGCCATCGTCCCCATCTTCTAATGTATAACTATAAGTGATGGTGTTTTCTGTCGAACTGCTCGTTGTTTTCTCTTCTCCGCCCCCAGTTTTTATTTCGTTATTGAGAGTAAACCCAAATTTATTGATGGTTAAACCCGATTCTATAGATGCTGCAACATTTAAATTCCATGCCACTTCATTTGTCGCTTCGCAAGACGATGTGCGCGTGATTGATTTTGATAACACCGTTCCAGCATCATAAGACAAGTTTGTTTTGTCGTATTTGATTGTACTTGTATTATCAATAGGTGTTTTGCCCGAAGCCCAAATTTTTTCCATTTCATTCTGACGAATAATATTCTCCCATTGGCTAATTTGATTTGTATAGAATGTAACCGAATCTATCATTAGCTTTGGTTCAATTAAAGGGCTTATCCAAACATAAGTTCCAGGCTTTCCAAAATTTGAATTTTCTGAGTCCAATGTTGTTAGATATATCGATCTACTGCCTTTGGTGTACTGTCCGGTATTCGCCACGGTTTTCAGAATGGATTTTCTTAAGCTTTTAAGCCCCGGTATCAATTGGGTGACAATATGATTTTGTGTATATCTAAATGAAGTTGAATCGCCCATTGGGACGAATATATAACTATTGCTACTATTGAAGCTCAGGGTATTGGCACTAGGAACCAAACTTAATTGAGTACATTTAGCAAACCCAATATTAGTGGAGTTGGATATATAAACATCGCCATTAGCTCCCACATAACTAGGAGACGAAGATGTACTTATGGACTCTGAAATTGAATAAGATTCAACCCGTGAAGTTGCATCCGATCCTGTTACTGATTGTTCGATGCCAATGCCAATGTCATTTTTGTTGGCTGTTTGAATAGTGGTAGTGACTCCAAATGCCCCCATATTTAATGTTACATCTCCACCTAGATTTGCAGTGAATTTATGACCTGACGACTCTGTGCCTATCCCTTTGTAAGACCGAGAATTTGTAAAGGTAGATCCTTTTTCGAGCGTAGCATAACTATTGCTTCCCGGAGGATCACGTAAAACGGCAATTACTTTATCAGGTCCTTTTGTAACGAAATCGACACCTCCTGTAGGAATAGCGCCCAACACAACTCCTCTAAGACCTGTTTCTGTTCCATTCATCCAATTTATTGTAGTTCCATTGTAATTCATGGTTGCTGTCATACCCATGCTGTGATCGCCTGTCAAAACGGGATTGCCTGCCATAAATCGATAGGTGTACATGCCTAATGAATCTAATACATAATCGGTTTTTATGGTATTTGCCCCCATTTTATTCTCAATTGCAAAAGTTGTTCCGTTTAAAGGAACGATATTTACAACTTTAGATGTCGGATGAATGTATTGCTCGTAAGCTTGGATTTTGAAACTGTAAAAGTTGCCTTGTGTGAATACTGGATAATTAATTTTATAACTAACACTTCCATTCACAGCAGTCACCAATGGTATTGCGACATTGTTTAATGCATTATTTGGGTCGGAATAATTAAATAATGTATCACCAAAAGCTTTGCAGGTGTATGTCAAATCATTAATGGTAAAAACTGGTGTAGGAGTTATGTACGTTAAATTCGCCCTTTGATTGTATTCACATGAATCGATAACGGTAATAGTTTTATTATCAATAGTTTGTGAGCTATAATGAATCGTATCGACCGATGTAAACGAAGGCATCATATCTATACTGGGTTGATTTTCCAATTTAAAATACGACTTGTCGATTCCTATTGCTTGCACGTCAGTTATTTTCATTGGTATGGGTGGAACCATCACCAAAAATTCGCCATTGCTTGCATCGGTGGTAATATTGATAATATCCGATCCTTTTGCCACTTTGGCTGTACTGGAAATATTCGAATTACCGTTTCTTAATACCAAAGAATCAGTTGATATGTAGTTTAACTGGTATTTTTGACTTAATTTTGGTTGTATTTTTACCTTAGCCTGTCCTATGTTGGCTGTACTACGTTTAAAACCAATCGGTTTGGCTGATTGTACTTCTCCACCAACCACTCTTCCTACCAAAGTTACTTTGGTAAGGTCATTTATATCGATATTTGTTTTGTTTTCTTTAAAATTGTAGCTTTGTCCTAGTATCAATGTTGCATCTGCATAAGCATTTACAAATGTATGCCCGTTTTTAAATAAGGTTATTTTGTGTTCACCTATCGGTACATCAATTTCATACTTTCCATCTGCATCCGAAACCACCAATTTATTGTCTCTGGTACAAGTATTTCCATCTACCAAGAATTGTATATCAGCAACCGGATAATTGGTGTTTTCGTAGAATATTTGTCCACTAACTGTAAACGATGAAACGTCTTTGAAACTGATCTTACTTTGGACTTCCGAACTTGCACCTCCAATGAACAGTTGCTGGTTGCTCGGTTCAAACTCGTGCGTCCCCAAAGCTGGTATTACATTGTAAGTAGAACCGTTGCCCCTATAAGGCACCCCTTGTATCAGGTAATTACCATTTAGGTCGGTAGTAGATTTGATGCTCAGTTGTGCAAGTGTAGGTACCGTGTCGGAACATGCTGCCCCAACTAAACTAATGTGATTTTCGTTGTAACTTTTGCTGATATTCGATTTATCAAAAGCGAAGATATTAATACCCTCATCCATTTGCCAATATCCAACCAAATCGGCTTCCGACCCTGATAGATATCGATCGTAGTTCGTATTTATTTCAGTTGTTGTTAATGCCCGGTTCCACAAACGCATTTCATCTACATTGCCCAAGAAATTATTCCCACCCGTTTGATACGATGAAGCTAATTTCGCCTCAGCTATACTGGTGCTTCCAATGTGGGCGTAAGTGCTTGACAATACAACACTATCGGTTGCTATCCCATTTTTATAAAGCCTCAAATAATTGGTGCTTTTGTTATAACTCAATGAAAGCTGGAAGAACTTATTAGAAATAATAGAACTAATATCCGAACTGATTAGCGGAACTGTTGTAGAATTCCCATTGATAAATACATTAATTTTATTAGCATTAATGCGAACAGCATATTCGCCCTTCATTTCATAGATGGTAGCATTTACCTGTGTTCGGCTTGGTACTTTTACCCAAGCTTGCCAAGTAAATCCATTGGCTATACAGCCGTGTTTTAATGGTTTGTTGAATTTGACAGTACCTCCCTTGCCTGCATCGGAAGTGCTGAATTCGATGCTTTTATAAAGTTTCTGGTCTGAATTGGTATTTTCAACCGATACATTAACACCTTGTACGGCAGTGCCCGTACCAAAAGCCACATTACCACTAATGGTGCCAATGGGTTGACTAAATCCTAATCCTACTGAGTCGGGGGAGTTTACATATATTGTATCTGTAGACGTAGCATAATAGGATACTACTTTATACTTATACAATATTCCTGGAGATACAGATAAATCTTCAAAATTGTCTAAGGTATTGGTGGTTTGCTTTTCACCGATCGCTTCATAGGCAAATAAAGTTGAGTTATTATCGTACACTTTTCTGTAAATTGTAAACTTTGTACTCAAAGGTTTGTCAATCTCCCATGACAATCTAATGCGGTCATTCAGAACACCTTTGGTGGTGGTCAGACTTTTAAACTTACATTGATCCACGATTTTTACCGATTTCCAAGTACTAGAATCATTTCGACCCCCATTGTCGGCAATCATACAGTATTTATAGGGGGTCAGTGCTTTTGCAGTTGCGTCAACATATTTTAATGTGTTTCCCAACACCTGTACCGAAACAATATCTGATGGATTTTTATCATTAGTCCTTAACAAGGTAAGATAATTTGGATTGTTCGTACACCAGGTTGCTTTCCATGTTAATGTAATATTGGCTGCAGTGGTTCCTACAGCAATGTTGGGAGTAGCCGTAAAATTACTAAAGTCAATTTTTTGGCGAGAGCTTGTCAAGACTGATGATGATAATAACTCCGGCAGATATGTAGTTGCATTTGCATTTGTAAACGAAACGGCACTTGGAGTTAAAAAATCAGGACAAGTTCGAACGATATAGGTGTATTGAGTATCCCAAACCAATGATGCATCGGCATCGTCATAAGTTAGAATGTTTTTTGCCAGTCCGCTTGGTGTGAGGAGTGTGTATAGGTTGTTGCTTTTTCTGTAAATGTAAGTTTTTGATTTCGTATCAACTAAAGTTGGATCAGTATTTGTCCAATTCAGTGTTGTTGTTTTTGTGCAGGGATTAAATGTTGCAGAGCTTATCTTTGGAAAAGTAAATCCAGCAACTTGAACTGTTGACATTTTTCTTTCATAAGTTTTAGTCTCAGGGTAAGTTGATGTGAGTGTGTAAACTAACTTTGGCCATACAGTATTTGTAGCATTCAACAATCCCAATGCTAAATTTATATTACCAGCACTTCCATTTGTTATTGTTGAACTGTAAATTTTGTTTGAATAGTCAGAGCTATTGTACAATTCTAACTTTGTTGTACCATACGTTGCATCATAGGAAGTCCAGGCAAAATTAAACCACTTCCCATCCGAGGTGCCATTAATTACACTCAACAATGGACTTGTTATTGCCGCTGGTGTAAATGCAGGTAATTGAACGTTTAAATCATCGTAATTCGCTTTATAATCAACTATATCACCCGAATGATACCAATTTAATCTCCACCAATATGCTACCCGAAAAGTGACATTTTTTTCAATTAGTCGCTGTGGGTAATACCACCTGATATTTGTAAATCTTAAATCTCCTGATGAAGAATTTCCCAGATTTACCGCATAACCAACATTCAAATTATTTACAGGAGTAAAACTATCGTAACCGGCATTATCACCTACTGCATAACTCACTATATTTGTAAAAACATTATTTCCTTCATTGATTGAAATTGTACAACTTTGCATGCGGTCTTCTTCTCCATTGAAGTCATAAGCCAATAATTTAATATCAACATAACTGTAACTAAGGGTAGAACCAGGTAAAGTCACGGCCAAGTGGCTGGTACTACTAGGGGTAAAATAGGTATTTGCTTTTACTTGCAATGAAGCAAAAAATAGGATGCTCAAACTGTATAAAAACAAATACGGTGAACTAGTTAGATTCTTAATCATTTTACTCCATTTTTTGCATGGCAATAATAATGACAAATTTAAGTTTTGTAGTGTTTTCATAAAAATAAATTATTAGTGAAGAAATTGAATTTCGTTAGATTTTTTTGAATCACAAATATCAGGAATATATTTCCGTTCAACCATCCAAAACGTAAAATCTTTTGACCAAAACGTAAAAATCTATCGTCCAAAACGTAAAAATTATTGTCCAATTGCTAAATCAATGAACTGACTAGCAATTATATGTGGCAATAAATAGAATATCTGTGGTAATTGTTCCAAAGACTTGTAGAGTTTGCATAGTTCCTTATTTTCTTTATTAAGGTTAACCGGGTGCAAAATTATTTATGAGAAAAGTAGTTCCTCCAACCTAATAATTGCAGATTGGAGTTAATTTCGAGCTGTACTTTGGGGGAAATTTTGAAGGGTAGAAAAGGGGCATCGTTGTTTAATAATGTCAGTGTTTAACAATATCGGGTATGACCATAAACCCAATTGTTTATTAAAACAGAAAGACACCGCAGCTGACTAATTAGTCAATTGCAGTGTTTCCCTTAAAGTTTAGAATTCCTTTTCTAATTCAAACTCCCCACTCAATCGAATATCTGCTGCCGAGGCACCAATCATCAAATCGAACATTCCTGGTTCTGACATCCATTCCAATTTGTTATTTTATAAACAGAGTTTTTTTATCAATAGTGAAATGTATGTTTTTTCATCGGTTATTCATCCTCTTTTATGGCTAATTTGAAGTGCCATCTTAACTCCATGTTATCCCTTGCTTCGTATCATATAGTATAGTGTTATAGAAATATCTTATAGATATCCCTTAGTTATCACTCCTTTTACCCTTATTAATTATGACATGAAATAAGATAGTAATATTTAAATATGATAAAAAAAATACTTATCTTTGTACATACTTAATGGTAGGGAGCAACACAGAACAAGCCCATAACCAACACTGATTTACTACTATTCACCTTATACTCTATTTCTATGGCTCGAATGAAAAATTTTATGCAAATGACTGGCTCGCTGGCAATGGTAAGTATGTACACCTTGCAGGGACACGACGAAGTAATAATTCGCACCAAAGGTGGTCCATCCAAAAAGCAGATTAAAACCAAGCCGCAGTTTGCAGTGGTGCGACAAAATAATAGTGAGTGGGCAGGTTGTACAAAAATGGGCAGCCAAATTCGTGCAGCATTCTACTTGCTGAATCGGTTGGAGGATTATCCGGTAACGGGAGCAATCAATGCAATATGCAAACACATACAAAAAACCGATACCGAAAACATTCAAGGAAAACGGGGTGTTTTATTTTCAAGGCACAAAGAAACCATGGTGGGTTTTAACTTCAGCAAAAAGCAGGTGTTTGAAAGTGTGTTGCGTGTGCCCGTAAGTTCATCGCTCAATAGAGAAACGGGCGTGGCTCAAATAGACATTCCAGCCATTAATGCCGACATGAATTTATACAATTTCAGGAAGTTGCCTTTTTTCCGCATATTGGCAATTGTAGGTGGGGTGTGCGACAAAACCTATTCGGAAGAAAAGAAAGAATATGTCAGTTTGCACGAAGTAAATTACAGAGTTGCAGCCTCTGAATTTGAATCGGAATGGCTACCGGCTGCCGGAAATTTACCAGCCCAGAGTTTTACGCTGAAATATCCATTGGATGGAACTGCTATTCCCGAAAGTGTTAGCCTCATATTGGGTATAGGACTGGAGTTTGGGAAAATGGGTTTTGACGGAAAACCCGAAGGAGTGAAATATGCAGGTGCCGGCAAGGTGCTGCGGGTGGTATGAAATTTCCATTGTAAATACGCGCATGATCTGTCTCTACCTAAATTAGCCTCATTTCTCAACTGAAATCATTACTTTTGTATAAAGAAAAATTAAACCCTTCACGCCAATGAAAAAAATAGTAATTTTAACTGGTGCCGGTATGAGCGCCGAAAGTGGAATTAGCACTTTTAGAGATGCCGGCGGACTGTGGGAAAAGCATCGAATTGAAGATGTGGCCACTCCCACTGGTTGGTATGCCAATCCAGCCTTGGTGTTGGAATTTTACAACCAACGTCGTCGACAATTGCTGACATGCAAACCCAATGACGGACACCTTGCGGTGGCAGCATTGGAAAAAACGTTCGATGTTCAAATCATTACCCAAAATATCGACAATCTGCACGAACAGGCAGGTAGCACAAAAGTTTTGCACTTGCACGGCGAATTGTTGAAAGCAAGATCTACTGGTGCTGGTCATGAAATTTTCGATTTGGATGCTACAAACTCTGATATTGAGTTGGGCGATGTATGTCCGAAAGGTTTTCAACTCCGTCCGCACATCGTTTGGTTTGGCGAGGCGGTGCCGGAAATTGAGCGGGCAGCATTGTTGGTGGAGCGGGCAGATATTTTTGTGGTGATTGGCACTTCATTGCAGGTATATCCGGCTGCTGGTTTAATGCAGAATGTTAGAAATAATGTGCCAATTTACTTGATAGACCCAAATGAAATGCCCAATTTACCCAAATATGTAACGGTGATTCAAAAAGGAGCTTCGGAAGGGATGAAGGATTTGATAAAAATGTTGAAGTGAATATGCTGCTAAACCTATTGATAGTCTGTTTATTATGATATTGCAGAAGATTTCCAATAAACGATTTTTGACAGCAACTGCATTTACTTTCTCTTTCTGAAATTAACGAAAGTTTAATCATAACTCTCACATTCACAGACATCTTTCTCAATTATGAAAGTCTTTTTAAAAATACTTTCCAAAATAGTTTGCCATTCAAAAAGGTTTGTCTATTTTTGCAGTCCGAAATAAAACATATAACAATATACAATAAATACTTAGTAATTATGATCGTAGTCCCAGTAAAAGAAGGCGAAAACATTGAAAGAGCATTAAAAAAATTCAAACGTAAATTTGAAAAAACAGGCGTAGTAAAAGAA
>JBAXAD010000007.1:0-49426 GCA_037142715.1 Paludibacter sp.
ATTCGAGGGCCATAAGTATTGAAAATTCGAATGATTTTAATTCTCACATTGTTTTGACGGTGATAGTCCATGAATAAGGTCTCCGCACATCTTTTTCCCTCATCGTAGCATGAACGAATACCGATAGTATTTACATTTCCCCAGTACTCTTCCGGTTGTGGATGAATGTTCGGATCACCATAAACCTCACTTGTAGACGCTTGCAAAATTTTTGCTTTCACACGTTTGGCCAAACCTAACATGTTTATCGCACCCATAACCGATGTTTTCACCGTTTTGATTGGATTGTATTGATAATGAACTGGCGAAGCAGGACAAGCCAAGTTGTAGATTTCGTCAACTTCGGCCATATATGGTGCCGTTACATCATGTCTTACAAACTCGAAATAAGGATTTGCCAAGTTATGTTCAATGTTTTTTCTTCTTCCGGTAAAGAAATTATCAAGACAAATAACTTCATTTCCTTCTGCTAAAAGTCTGTCGCCCAGGTGCGAGCCAATGAAACCTGCACCTCCAGTAATTAATATTCTACTCATAGTATTTATTTTTACCCCAATAAGAGATTGATTGGTTCTATTTTAGTATTTGCAAATAATTTTCGATGCGCCTTGATAGATTATTGGCAAATAAAAATTTTGCAAAGTTATCGCATATTAACAAGTCGAACAGCTTGTAGATAATCTAGATAACTTAAATTGCACTATTGCAATAATCAGATATATGAATTGAAAAAAGGAATTAATTCTAAAAAGACAACCTGAATAACAGTTTTTATATTTGCAAAAATAGAGAATTAATTCTATATGTAAAAATGCTATGCAATAATTAAACTTAAATGTGCAAACATTTTTTTTTTGCTAATATACTGATAATAAATTAGTACATCCTTACTTGAAAATGGAATTTTTTTTGTGATAGATTTTGTGAATTTGAAAATTGATTTTTTCACAAATGGCGATTGGTAAATTCTCCATTCAATTTTTAATATTTTGATTTCTATGGGAGTAAATCCATTTTAAATTATGAACCAAACTGTTTCTAATGTTTTAGATACAACATTTGAGAATGGAGTATTTATATAGTCATGTTTTGAAATAATGACTAATTGGTATTTAATATTGCAGCTAAAATATATAATTAAATATAATAAATGATAAATATATTCGATTTAATTTATTATTGTTCCTTTGATTAAATTCAATTATAGGTAATAGTCTGAAATTAATAGATGTATTGTTGTAATAGTAATTTATTAGGCTGCTAAATTTATTGCTACACACATAAATTTTTACTATTACGAACTACTAACTTGGTTTTTATAATCCCAACATTATCAGTAAGATAGAAAATGAGAATTCTAGGCCTCATTTTAATTATTCTAGCCCCATTTAGACTAAACAAATTGAATAGATATTCAATCTGTAGTAATTGCTACGCATCTCAACGTATTGCTACATATAGCTGTATATCAGCTATATAGTATTATTCGCTATATTTGCAATACAATAATTTCAACCATATAACACCTAATAATATGAAAGCTATAACTCAATTAAAACTCAATTTATTGCATAAGGTTGATGCATTATTGAAAGTAAGCGTGATTAACATATTCTCATTTGTATTTTCTTTATTAATGTCATTTACTAGTTTTATATGCGCCCAAGATTCTAATCATATAATTGCTGTAAATCAATTAAATGTGGATGCAAGTATTTTAAATATTCAACCAGGAGATACTGTTTGTATTCAGGCAGGCGTAAGAGGACTATTAAGGATTGCAAACTTTCATGGGACTCCAGAAAAATATATTGTATTTAAAAATTTTGGTGGTGAGGTAATCATTCAAGGAGATGATTTGCAATACGGTGTCTCTATAGTTAATTCTAGTTATTTTCGTTTTACAGGAACTGGTATTGATTCCATTAAATATGGAATAAGAGTAATGAAAACTAAAGTAGGTGGGACAATGGGAATAGGCATTAGTGATAGGAGCACAAATTATGAAATAGATCATATAGAAATAGCCAATGTAGGTTTTGCTGGAATAATGGCAAAGACTGATCCCAAAAATGATTTATCGAACAATCGAGACAATTTTACTCAGTACCAATCTATTTTTCATGATAATTATATTCACAATACAGGTGGAGAAGGAATGTATATTGGACATTCGTTTTATAATGGGATTTTATCTACTTCTGTTGGAGATGAAGTAACGCTTTTACCCAGTGTATTAAAAGGAGTACGGGTTTATAATAACAGAGTAGACAGTACTGGTTGGGATGGTATTCAAGTAGGTAGTGCAACTGAAGATTGTGAAATTTATGGTAATTCGGTTACAAACTATGGAGTCAAGAATGTGTCTGAGCAACAAAGCGGAATCCAATTAGGTGGTGGCACAACAGGTAAATGCTTCAATAATTATATTGCAAATGGTAGTGGAAATGGAATTTCAGTATTTGGGCTTGGAAACAACGATATTTACAACAATATAATTTTAAATGCTGGTCGTAATAATTTTCCAAATGACCCAACAAAAAGAATTCATGGAATTTTCGTACAAGATATATCCACTATTCCTGGAAGTTCGTTCAATTTTTATAACAATACAATTATTAATCCGAAAACAGATGGAATCAGGTTTTCAAGTGTTTTGAGCAAGAACAATAAATTTCAAAATAACATAATTCTTAATCCAGGATCTTTTAATACTTATTCAAAGTATTCAAAAGAAACTTCTTTCATTAATATAGGTGTAAAAATTGGAATTGATGCTGTTATATCAAACAATTTCTTTGACATCAATTCTGATAAAATAAAATTTGAAGATGAGAAGAATAACAACTTCAAATTATTAAGTAATTCCCCTGCAATCGAAGCTGGTTTAGATTTGTCAAATTTTGGAATAAATTGCGATTTTGACAACAATGCCCGGCCAATAGGCAGAAGTTACGATATTGGAGCTTACCAACGTATATCCAAAATTAAAACTAATCTTGATTCTAAGTCAATTTTAAATTATAATGTGTACCCAAACCCGAGTAATGGGAAATTTCATATTTCGAGAGAAGAGTCTTCAAATATCACCATTTCTATTCATGATATTATGGGAAAAGTTGTGAAAACAAGCAAAAATACAACGGATAAGTTACTCGAATTTGATATTACAGATATAGCGGCTAATGGAAAGTATTTTGTAACTTTGAATGATGAATATGCCTCAATTACCAAAACAATTATTATTCAATAAGTATTGGCGAAAACAGAATTGAAAGTAAAAACAAACGCTACACTTAAACTTCTTAAGTGTAGCGTTTGTTTTATGATTTGTATACCTTTCTAAGTCCACTATAATAGTTTTACCTAATTGCATATAACAAATTCAATTGACTCTTATTACCCTCGTTTTGCTCTTTCCCAGTTTACACTTTGTTTGTTACGGATATATCTCAGAAAGCCCATATATACAGCATAATTCATAATGTAAAAATAATAGGGAATAAAAAATATTTTTACTTTCAATGCTTTATTTTCCAATTGCCAACCAATAAACGCTGAAATATAAAACAATCCCTGTAATGCTAGAATTATCGTAAATAAAACCGATGTAGGTGCCAATAATATATTGACAATCAGCAGTAAAAGTAAAGCAATTGGCGTAATAGTCCAACGTAAAACGCGGTGAGAAATGTACTGAAATGATAGCAATCCATATTTGAAAATGTTGAGTAATTGATAAAGCCGAACTACGGATTGAATTCCACCTGCTGCAATCCTAATTTTGCGCTTCAGCTCTTCTTTTACATTGGCCGACGCAGTCTCTTGAGCATACGCTTCTGGGTCATAATCAATCTTATAGCCTTGCATGGCCACACGCAACGAAATTATAAAATCGTCCAATAATGTGTCCGCTTCTACTTCGTTGAAAAGCTCTGTGCGGATGGCAAATAATTCACCAGCAGCACCTACAGCCGTATTCAGTTCTGCATCCCAGCGCTTTAGTGCCGATTCATATTTCCAGTAAATACCTTCGCCAGCTCCTGCAGCAGTTTCTTTGTCAGCGTTGAAAATCCTTTTTTCACCTGATACACAGCCTGTTTTGGGATTACTGAACATTTGGGCAATTTTCATGATAGAATTTACGCCCAAAATAGTATTTGCATCCGAAAATATTACTACCGGAGTTTTCACAAATTTCATAGCACGATTCATGGCGGCTATTTTTCCATTGCGCTCCGGTTTGTGCAAAACTTCAATTTCAGGATAGTTTTTCAATAGAGTAGGAGTGTTGTCATCCGAACCATCTGTTACCCACATTTGATGCAGTTTAGCTTTTGGGTAGTTTAATTGTAGTGTGTTTTCTACTTTTTTAGCTACAAAATCCTGTTCGTTATAAGCTGCAATCAACAATGTAACTTCAGGAAGTTGCTCATCTGTAAGAATTACTTGTTTTTGCTTTTTAAATATTCGCTTTATACGAATCATCAAAAATAAAACGATTCCATAACCGAGGTAGGTATAAAAGACAATACCCAATAAAATCCAAAAAATAATTTCCAACCATTCCATAAGCATTCATTTTAAAGTAGTAATGTTTTGTTTTGTGATTTCTAAATATCAAAGTAACTTTTATGTAATTTGATGATTATAAGGAATTAAAGTTTTATTTTAAAGCTGATTTCAAATAATTCAATACTTTTTGCTGCTCCAATTCTACAATATTGGGTATGTGCGAAAAGTCAATCTTGAAGATGTTTTGGGAGGCTGAAATGCTTGAAAATTTTCTGTCCTCAAACTTCAATTTCGACAATAAAGTATCGATGCGCGATGACATGGGTGCGCTGCGTCCTTCACGGTCGAAAACCACAAAGGGCGACTGCATCAATGTCGAAAAAATGACCGCATGAAATGAATCAGTGCATACAATTTCTGCCGATCTAATGTAGTCTGTAAATTCGCCAGGATTGGCATCGTATCGTTCAACGTCTTCCAAACTAGCCATTTGCACTATTTCAAGTTGGTGTTTTGTGGCAAAATCTTTCAACCATTTCTTGCGTTTTGCCGAAACTACACCAATAAAATAAGTGAGTAAGTATTTTGTAGCTGGTTTCTTTACAGCTGGATGTGCTATCTTCAACCATTGCTCTTTGGTGAGCATTAAAGTTGGGTCAACAAGCACTTCTGATTCTCGTCCGGTTAGTTTTTTGATAATATCAGCTCCAGCTTGCTCACGAACGGATAAAAAAGCCATTTCAGAAATCCATTTTGTGTAAATGTCAGTATATTTCTCAGGAATGGATGAAACCCCAAAGCTTGGCGACAAAGCAATTCGTTTGTTTTGAGGTGCAAACTGAATAAAATCGAAAGCTGAACCTTTCCTAAGCGTTGGATTCCAAATTTGGTCACTTCCTACTGCAAAATAATCATATTGTTCTCCCAAATTTTTTGGAATGTTATTTTCTGAAACTACAAAATCGGTTTCATTGATGTATTGTTTCGTAAAAACTCGAAAAGACTTATCTTTGGCTTTTTGACAGGCAGTATATTTTCCATGACTCAATTTATCTTTGGCTTTCATTATAGCCTTGTCAATAAGTACAATAGGTGAAAGTTTGAGTGCATTTTTGATGCGCGTAATAGTGAATTGAACCCCACCTTCTATTTCCACTTTTGGTACATTCACTATCGTTTCCACATCAAAACCCAACGATTTCAAAACCTCTTGCGATGCGTAATTCTGTAACCTATTTCCATAGTTTACATAATCGGTAATGGTTATTATGCCTATCTTTTTCATTTTGTTGATGTTAGCTTAAAATCTCAATAAAATATCGCGAGTCTATTTTCTATCTCTAATTTTGTTCCTAATTTTGATGGCAAAATTCCGAAGTCCAGGGAAATATTTTCCACTTTTCATATTGTAAAATATGGATTCTGAGTCAAATATCATTTCAAAATTCTCTGTGCACAATACTGGTTTTTTTGTAATTCTATTTATTTCAACTGATTGACTTAGTGAGCTTTCAATGAATAAAATATATTGACTTTCCTTGTAAGTATTGGCTTTGTGTTCTCCGTGACTATTGGCTCTTTGTCGGGCTTCCTTGTTTGGCAAGTCCAACATTACCAGCTTATTATATTTTACATTGTTGTTTTTCAGCCAGGTTTCGGTTTGTGGGCGGAATTTTTCAAGTCTCGAAGTTACAATTGTGCCAATTTTGCTTCCGGGAATATACAATGGAGGAGCATTCAATATAAAATCAATGTATTTTGGTCCATCATCGTTTTGGTCTTCAGACGGGTCAACACACAAAACACCATCAATATCAAAGCATGCTTTTTCTAAAGTGGTATGATTGAATATATTCCACTGAAAATAACGTGGCAACGGAACAGCTTCAAAATAATAATCAACCATTTTTTCTTTACCTGGAATCACATAAATAGCGCAATAACTGATGGAGAATTCCGCACCGTAATCCTTCAAACTTTCCTTGCATTTCAGAATGGCCGACCCTGAGGCAATACTATCATCCACTACAAGTATTTTCTTAAAGTCTTTTATATCAAAGAATTGACCACGTGCTCCAGCTTTATAGATATGCCCGTTGAGGAACGAATTCAAATCGGTGTACGGTTTATTCAGGTAAAGTGCAAGTAAGTTGGCAGGCAACATACCACTGCGAGGAATGCCCACAATGAGGTCGAAATCGCGTGGAATAATACTTAAACGTTTCAGAATAATTTGATTTAAATTAGATATGTTCCTGTAATACATAATATTAGATTTTAGTTTGTGATTATTTTTTGTTTGATAAAAAAATAAATGTTGGTTACAAATACTCAACCGTAATTTCCTTTGCTGTTTTGCGTGGCGAAGATGCTATTGCAAATTTATCGGGAACGTAACCGCACGAAATGACCAATAATGGTACCTCATTTTCTGGAATATTGAGCAGTTTTCTGAGTTTTACATCCTTGTCATTGGATACACTCCAATTGAGCGAGCAAGCAGCTATTTTATTGAAATGCAGTGCGTTCAACAATGTCATGCAAAACATTCCACCGTTCAAATGATTTTCGTTTCGCTCGTGAATGTCTTTGGTAGTAGAAATTACAGAACTTATAACCAGCAGTGTTTCAGCTAAATGACCAAATCCGCGGTTGCCATTCTGAAGTTCTAAAATTCCGTTTTTCTTTGCGGCCGATTTCACAATGTACACCCGTGTAGGCTGCCGATTGCAAAACGAAGGCGATTTTTGAGCCAATTCAATGCAATCATGTAGCACTTCTACGGGAATAACTTCGGTGGTATAGTTTCGAACAGAATATCTTGATTTGCAAAATAAATCAAACGGACTATTCACATCTTTAAAGTAATCTTCTTTTGTGATTTGACATTGCTTCAAACCCTCTATTCCCTTGAATTTGTTTACAATAACTTCCAATTTTTCTTGAACATCAGCATCTAATTTGAACCCAATTTCTTTGTGGAAATCATGATATTCTCTCAATACTGAAACAGATTGTTTGAATTCCAAATCGTTTTTAGGTAAGTTCATACTATCATATTTCAAAACAGTATCACACAGACTGATAACTACTGGTTTCCCAAAACCAGGACGAGGAGTCGGCATAGTTAATCCTTTTTCCACTATATGGTAGGCAAGCGTTAAATCACGCTTCACTTTTTCGTCATCCGAGTTATTATACACCTTATCATAAACTCGTCTTTTTATATCATACATAACAGCTTTTTTAGCTGTTTGAAGATAATATAAATACATTAGTTTTTTGGGAATTAATCCTTTCAACTTCTTTTTTATCGCTTCCATCGTTGTGTGAAATTTTTCAGTAATATAATCTTAACTCTCAAATCTACAATTACTTGGTTTTCATCAGTTTAATTTTAATTCTATTGTATGGAACAGTTACTAATTCCTTTTCGTATTTATTTATTCCCAAATACCACATTGAAATTGCAAATACTATTGTGTAAATAAAAATACCTAATGCCAATAATTTAGCATCGTTTAAATTCATGTATAAAAACATCAAAACACCTACAATACTAGGAATAATTAAAGCAGGTGATATTTTAATTAACTCTTTGACGAAAAGTTTAATGTCTAAACCCACTTTTTTGTGATAATACCAATTCATCACAAAAACATTACCGATAACCAAAGCAATTGCTGTACCGGCAGCGGCTCCAATTCCACCATATAATTTCACTAATGGTATGGAAATTAAAACATTGCCAATTGCGATAAATAAATAAACCCACGACCTAAATTTATGCATGTTTTTTGCCCGTTGTATTTCAATACCTAAATTTTGCAAAAGGGGTAATGTCACCGGTACAATTAGCATCAATGCAATGCCGTAAGATTCATGATAATCATTTCCAGCCCAGAGTTTTATAAAACCAACACCGAAGAAAATTAATCCAGTAATAATCAAAGATAAAAGTATAAATTGTAATCTGCCCAATTTTGCAAATAACAAACTTAATTCTTTATTGTCATTGGTGCTCGAAACCATTGCATTTACTCTTGGAATAAAAACCCCCGATAAAGCGGTGGAAAAGGCCAAATAATAGGTGTTCAATTGCGCCGCCAAACTATAAGTTGCCACTGCAATAGTTCCTCTAAACCGCCCTACAATAAATCTGTCAACATTCCAATTTATCTGATTTACAACAAGATTCATGAAAATAAACGAAGAAAAAATAAATAATTCTCTCATCAGTGCAGAATCAAACTTCTTGAATTCAAAATTGATGTCAATTTTTTTGTAACAGTAAAATGCGTTGATAAATTCAATGCTAAAGTTGAGAATTGTTGTTACAATTGCCATTCCTACGGACGCATAACCCATTATTAACACTGGCAATATAAGTAGCGGGCTGGTAATTATTTTGACTATCTGTAGTGTCCGTTGAAAAACAAACTTTTCGTTGGCAGTAACATAAGAGTTAAAAACTATAGCCGGAAACGAAATGGCGATATTCACCACCATCACCACCATCAATATTTTTGCTGTAGATAGCTCTTGTACTGATAGTTGCGAGCCAAATATATTCTCTGTATTGAAAACTAAAATAACACCAGCAATGATAGAAACTATGCCCATCACAGAAAATATTGAAAGAAACATACCGTTAAGCTTGGCAATGTTCTCATAATCTTTATTTGCCTTATAACCAGAATAATACTTTATATATGCACTTCCAAAACCAAAACTCAAAAGTCCTAAATAACTTACTACCGAGGACACAAGGTTATAAAGTCCATACTCACTTTGCCCCAACAATCGCAACATTATTGGGGTGTAAACTATGGAAATGATGCTACCTAGCCCTATTAATAAATAGGACATTATTGCTCCGGCTTTTAATTGATTTACTTTCATTTCTTACTTAAATATTTTTTCAAATAAATTTTTCTAAAATCTTGCTAAAACTTTCTGTACGAGCTTCCCACGAATTTGATTTTGCAAAACCTATTCTTAGTTTGATTTTTTCTATTGAATCATTTTTTGTTTCTTCAACCAATTTTGTAATAAAATTTTCTTTATCCAATGATACACTCACAATTCCTTCAAATTCAGGCAAATCGGCAAATGCATTCATTACCAGCGGTACCCCAACAGCCAGATATTCATTGATTTTGAGTGGATAAATATTTCTATTTACCTCATTCACAAGATAAGGTATAATTCCAACATCGTAAGTTGCCAATAATTTTGGCACGTCATTTTGATTGATAGGCGGAAAAAACTTTACATTTTCGTATTTTTCCAACCGTTGTTTCACTTTTGCATTCATCAAATCGCCAGTAAATTCAAAGTCAAAATCGCTTAGTTTTAATATCGCATTTTCAACAGTGTCGATGTCAAACCGACCATCCAAACTGCCAATATAACCCACTTTTTTCCGTTTGTTTTCAAAAACTTCTGATTTTGCAAAAGGTTGGAACACTGGAAAGTCGACACCATTTTTTACCACATAGCTTTTATCATTCAATTTCTTTTTTTCTGAATTTAAATATTCGGAAGTTGTGATGATACCGTCTACTTTTTCAGAAAATCTATTTTCAAATTCAAAAATTCTTTTGCCAAAAAATCCCGATTCCACACCATCGTAACAATAATAAATGCTTGCTTTTTCACCCAGCTTTTTCAATGTTGTTAGTCCGTAAAATGGGTTGTAAGCTGTAATTACAATTGGATTTTCAAATCTTAGTTTTTTGATTGTTTTCTTTACTTTTTGTTTGTAAATGAATGTGTTGATTGAGAAAAGTAGATTGAAAAGTTTTTCGTTCTTCAAAAAATACAATGGTAATACTGGCGGCATAACCAAATCATATACTTTGCTACCTACATTAGTATCAATTATTTGCAAACTTTTTTCCAATCCCAACATCCGCTTCACTGGCGCATTTTGCTTGCCACGCAAAGTAGAAATTACATCTTTAATGCTAAAAGGATATTCTACGAACAAAACATTATTGTTTATTGCCAATCGCTCTAGTATTTGCACTGTCGATTTGGCATAATTTCCAAACCAACTTGTATTGGAAATACAGATAATATTTTCTCCTTTTATCATCGTATTATTTTTTCTTTTGGATATAAACTTCTTTGTACAGCTCCAGATTTTTTTCGGCCATGCGTTTCCACGAAAAATCTTTTGCACGTGCCATCCCTTTTTCACACAATTCGTTACAATAAGCTTGGTTGCTCAGAATCTTCTGTATGGCCTCCACTATTTGTTCAGGTTTCAAGGGGTCAACAATGGCAGCTGCATCCCCTGCAATTTCCGGCATCGACGATGTATTGGAAGTAATCACCGGCACTCCGCAAGCCATTCCTTCAAGTATAGGAATCCCAAAACTCTCGCGCAAAGATGGATACAGAAATACTTTACATTGGTTAATTATGGCGGGCATTTCTGCATTTGGCACATATCCCGTCATTACAATGTCTTTTCTTAAATCAGAGCAATTAATGTCTTTAAGTATTTGTTGAAGAGCATTTTCCTCAAAATCGAGCATTACCAATTTGTACTTTGTATCCGATTTTGTATTAAAATCAGCAAAAGCTTTCAATACATTTGGCGTATTTTTTTTGGGGTCAGTATTGCCCAAAAAGAACATAAAATTATCAGGAAGTTTATATTTTAATTTAGCTTGCGAAAGTGTTTTTAAATCATCGATTCTTTTAAAGTGTTCACCTACACCATTATAAATGGCCACCAAATTAGAACCTAACCCCATAAAGTTTTTGATTCGTTCTTTTTCAAAATTTGAAACAGTAACTACGCGAACCGATTTTCGTGCTATTGTAGGTACAACCCAACGACGATACATATTCCCAATTTTTTGATACCAAGTTCCACCTTTTTTAAATATACTTACGCTCTCAAGGTATATAATATCGTGCAAAATGGTGACCAATGGCACTTTACAAAAAATAGGGCCGGTGTTGCTTGTGCAATGTAATATGTCACAACCTTCTTTTTGAGCTGCTTTTGGCAAAGCAATTTGTTCCCAAGTAGGATATGGACCGCCCCCAAGTTCTATGATTTTGAAGTTTGAGGCTGTCGGAATACATGTGTTGTCAGCATCGGGTTTCACAAAAATAACATATTCGTTTTCTTTGTCAATAAGTTGAAGATTTTTAATCAATTCCAGTGCCACCATGTCCATGCCGTGTTTTTTTGTACGGTATAGTCTTTGTCCTTCAATGCCAATTTTCATAAGGTGAGTGATTTTTAGTGTTAAAGCATTATTTGAAAAAGTAGAAATCAAGAACCTGTTGTTATTTTAACTAGTTTTCTGTGGTGCCGTGTTGGGTATGAATGAATTTTTTATTTGCTCCTTTTAGTTTAAATAATGATGCAAACATCGACCAAAATGCTCTGGGCAAAGTCAGAAGTGCGGCAAAAGTTTGTTTGTTGTAAAATTGGGTGGGAATGCTCAGAATAAATGCCAAAACCACAGTTATGAATACAACTAACCAATAGATAAATGGGTACAATAAGATTGTGTTTTCAGGAAATAAAATGTTGATAATCAGTGATAAGAATGCGAGAATCCCTGTAAATCCAATCAGTAAAACCCGTGGAGGCGATATCATTTGATATACTTTATCGAAAAAGTCAATATTACCTTTGAAAACCAAATGTTGAAGCCCTGAAAAGAAGAATCGACCAAAATATACAAATTGAGCTGATAACCAGCGTTTGCGTTGATTTTCAAAAACTTCCACTTTCTGAACTTTTTCATCATATACCAACGCATCATCCAAAAATTCAATTTTCTTGCCGTCTCTCAAAAGCGTCAATTCCAATTCTTTATCAAAACCGCCAACGGCTTTAATCTCTAACATACGTTTTTTGAACATCCCATAGTTGAAAGCCATTCCAGAGCCTATTAAAGCTGACGAAAAGCCCAAAGTCCGATGACCTTTGCGGAAAATGTGATTGTTTAACTCTTCACTAATTGCATCAAGTATGGCCAGGGGCGTATTAGTGTTTTTTGCAACCCTATGTCCCTGAACAACTTCAAAGTTATTATCGAAAGCTGCATTCATTTTGGAGATAAAATCGTATGCCATAATGTTGTCGGCATCAAGTACCAAAGCCACATCATAGTTGTCACCCAGTTTTTCCATTGCTTGGTTAAGCGCTTTCGATTTTGTACTTACGTCGAATGAAACTTCTATCAGAATTATTGGCAGTAATTTTAGTTTTGCTAATGTTTCTGGTTGAAATGAATCAGCAATTATGACTACGTCAAAACTTTCTCGAGGATAATCTTGATTCAAGGCTTCTTGTGCTACTTCGCAAATTACGCTATCTTCTTTATAACCTGGAATTAGAACAGCAAATTTGCGGATGATATTTGTATCAACAACCTTTTTCTTCTTGGGATTCAGTTTGCCAGCAAGTGCAAAAATCAGAATGTATATTGCAGAAAAACCCAAATAAATTAGCAGAACTAATTCAATAATATTCAGTAGAATACGAAGAATTTCCATAACTGTAGAGTTGTGATTTAAAAAAAGAAGAAACTACTTTTACCAAAGGCTTTTATTAGATGGAAATAAAGTAAGATAAAAACATCCTTTATTTTTTCTGAATTGGATACAAAATACCGATTCTTGTCAATACTTTGTATCCAATGTTGCTTTTATAATTTGGTTATGCATATAATATAACAGCATAACATATATATTATGAGCTGTTTAGAAGTAAATTGGTTTTTTACCGATGCTATAATACTGGAACTTGTAATCTTGCAATTGTTCCATATCAAAAATGTTACGACCATCAAAAATAACTTTGTCATTCATTAATTTTTCCATCACTTTAAAGTTAGGAAGTCTAAACTCACTCCATTCAGTAACAACTGCCAACGCATCAGCACCAATAAGTGCTTCGTTCATATCTTTGCAATACTTAATTTTGTCGCCCAAAATTCTTTGAGTTTCATGCATTGCAATTGGGTCATAAGCATTGACTGTTACTCCGTTGTCTAATAGGCTCTTTATCAGGACTAATGATGGAGCTTCACGCATATCGTCCGTTTCTGGTTTAAATGAAAGTCCCCAAATGGCAATGGTTTTTCCATTCAACTTTCCTTCAAAATGCTTGTAGATTTTGTCAAACAGTACTGTTTTTTGGAAATCATTTGCATCTTCTACGGCTTGCAAGATATTCAAAGAATAATTGTAGCTTTTAGCAGTTTTGATTAACGCCTGTACATCTTTTGGGAAACATGAACCACCATAACCCACTCCAGGATAAAGAAATTTATAACCAATACGGGTATCAGAGCCAATTCCTTTGCGCACCAAATTGATATCAGCACCTACTATTTCGCAAAGATTTGCTACTTCGTTGATAAAACTAATTTTAGTTGCCAGCATTGCATTGGCCACATATTTAGTCATTTCCGAAGAGGTAATGTCCATTACAATAATAGGATGATTATTCAATACGAAAGGTTTATAAAGTCTTTTAAGTACTTTTTCTGCGGTTTCTGATTCCACTCCAATTACGATACGGTCAGGTTTCAAGAAATCGTCAACGGCATTGCCTTCTTTCAAAAACTCTGGGTTCGATGCCACATCAAACTCAACTTTCACACCTCTTTTGTCAAGTTCATCTTGTATGGCAGCTTTTACTTTTACAGCAGTTCCTACTGGAACGGTACTTTTAGTTACAACTACTGTATAATTGTCTAAATTTGAACCAATTTCGCGTGCTACAGCCAACACATATTTTAGGTCGGCACTGCCATCTTCATCTGGTGGTGTACCTACTGCAATGAAAATAGCATCACTTTCGTTAACAACATCCGAAAGCTTGGTCTTAAAAAACAATCTTTCTTTTTGTACGTTTCTTTTTACAAGGTCTTCTAAACCAGGTTCGTAAATAGGCATAATGCCATTGTTAAGACTGTCAATTTTACTTTGATTTGTGTCGATACAATTAACTACCGCCCCAGTCTCGGCTAAGCAGGCACCCGATACAAGTCCTACGTAACCTGTTCCAACAATTGAAATGTTCATAATGATTAAATTTTAAATGGTTGTATTTTCTATTGAAATGTTTGTAATTTTGTTGACTATGACATATTTAATCAAACGCTTAAAATATATACCTCAAAATCATATAAATTTGTTGGCAAATATATATAATATATATTTATCAGAATGTAGTAAATAAAAGTTTTTTATGTCGTTTTATTAGCTATTATCTACAGCTAATTAAGATATATTTTGAGAATATAAATGCTTGTAATTGCTTATGATAAGTATTAATTACTTCAAAATAAGCCTTTTAATTTTATTGTAAACTACTACTTCCAATAGGTAAGAAAATAGAAGCATAACAACAATATAAAGTCCGTACTCCAACACTTTATTATTTAAAAATCTCAGGTAAGTTGCCTCAATCACCAAATAATGATGAGAAATGTAGATTACGTAAGAAAATGAAGCTATGTATTTGAATTTATCAAAGAAGAAATTAAATCCAAACCAATTGAAATTTTTCCAAATAATTGAACCAAACATTACCATCAAGGCAAAAACAAAATGCCGAAGTTCAATAAATGGGTATGCAACAAGTGGATAGCTGTAAGTTTTTGTGAATGAATAATGAATATAAAGATTAATCGCAAGAATTGTTGTGATAGTTAATAATACATATGCATAAGGCATAATCAACGCTGTGTTAAATTTCTCTTTTTTTAAATAGGTGTCAGCAAATATCACCCCTATCCACCAAATTGCAAAGTACATAGCTAATCTGTTGACAATGAATGGATAAAATACATAACTTATGGCTGCTAATATTGTGATAATACTTACATACTTATTGAGTTTTGCACTTCTAATTTTAGTAATAAGGAAAAAGAATAACATATAAAACCACCATTCGTATGATAATGACCACAATACGCCATTTCCTAAATATGCTGGTACCAAAACGTTAGGCTTTTGTGAAATTACATCCTGAAGCATAAACAAGTTGCCCAACAAACTCTTCCATTCAGGATTGGCAAAGCCACCTTCAGTATAGCTTTTAATTGCATAACCCAGAATAAAAATAAAAATTAACGGTACATAAAGTCGTATGAAGCGTCGAATGAAATAATAATTGAAAGTTTTGTTTTTAGATTTTTCGTAGGTGAATTTAATAACAAACCCCGAAAGTACGAAAAATACAATCACAGCTTCTGGACCAAAACGGAATAGGAATCCAAGATTGATGCCAAATAAATAAAATTTTTGAGGTAGTACGTGAAAAAAAACAACGTACAGAGCTGCAAATCCACGTAATGCTTCTAGTTTTTCAAGTCGATTATTCATAAAAATAGTTTCTATTGCGTTATTCTTCTACTAAAACTAAACTTTTTTCTTTCAATAATTTTTCTTCTTCTTCTTTTTCCCATTCTGGCATCAAAGAAATTAATGCCATACTTGTAAATACAATAATAATATTGGGTAATTGACCTAAGCTAGAGGCAGTATAGGACGATACCATCAGACCATACATTCCACAGGTAAAAGCTATTGCAGTAAAAATATTTTTGGGCTTTTTTAATCTGAAAAAAATTAGAAACGTAGATTTCAATGCAAAGTAAAAAATCATGATTAAATAGAATGTGAGTCCTACAATTCCTTGCTCAGCCCATATTTGTATATAAAATCCATCAGTTGCAGTTTCTGCCAAAATTGTGCCCGGACTAAATCGTAATCCCCAATTTCCCGATGAACCAACACCACCACCAAAGGGACGGGTTCTAAGGTAGTCGGCAAATATTTTCCTATTATCCGATCTCACATCCATTGAAGCATTTTGTTCTCCAAAAGCACTTCTCATTCGTCGAATATCATAATTCCCTTGACCGATATTGGTGTATTTTAGAATAAAAAACACCACGAAAATAATAGTGCCAACGGTGACCATTATCTTTATTTTTTTTGTCAAAACAGTGTAAACCGCAAAGCCAACCAAAGGTACAGCAATAGCACTTCTTGTACCTGAGATCAACATGGCAAATATTGATAATAAACCAATGAGAAAATAAAAGTATTTTTTATTTTTCTTTATTTCATGAATGCCTAAAACAATGAACATTACTCCAAAGTAACCCATAGAACTTCCAAAAGTTCCTGCATCGGAATAGATTGAAAAAACACGTAACTGACCAAATAATATGTGAGTGCTTCTATTTCCTGGAACGTTGAGCCATGTTTGTTCCCATCTATCAACCCCCATATATTTCTGCCCAATTCCTTTGGCAATTGCAATGAGAGTAAACCATGCACAGGTTTGAATTAAAATATCAATATCTTTGGGTTTGTTAAATATGAGGTAGACCAATGGAACAGTCAGGAAAATATACAAAGCTTGTCCTCTCATGACATAAAACCAAGCCTCTCTACTTACTGCTTCAGGATTAAAAAGCTGCATAAATGTCATTACGTACCAAATAATAACAAAATAGCTATAATCTCTTCCAGCTTTTTTCCATTCCACTTTCTTGTTGAACTGGCTGAAAATTACTGCTAACCAAGTCATTACTAATAGACCATCGAGTGATAAACCAAGTGGTGCCGGAATATATCGGGATAAACCTATTGCAAAATAATTAGCAACTAATACAGAATAAAAACCCACTCTTGGATTTGAGAAGAACCAATATAAATAGAAAATTGGAATAGGAAGAATTAATAACGCAATACCAAAAATTAGATTGTCTTTCGAGAAAAAATACATCATCCCCAAAATGAGTACAATAAAAACAGAACTAACCGAAATTACCAGTATAGCATGTTTCAGTCTGTGATTATCGTATGTTGGGTTTATACTCATTATTCATTATTGTATGTAGACTAAAGTTCTATCCCACAATTCGTTTCAATAGTTTTTTTAGTGCTTTTCTTATAAAAGACCTCTTTTTTGGAATTTCACCATACATTTCCTCTAAGTTATCAGGTTCTGCTTTTGTAAGAATGGCATACAACCCATTAGGTACAGCTTTTATTAATTTCTCGAGTATAAAATTATCAGCCTCTGCCCACAATGCACTAGCATCGTATACAATAAAATTAGCTTTCACATCACTGATAATTACTGGATTATCAATACCGTTGCTAACGGGCGACATAACACTTATTACAAAATCAGCAACAATATTCTCTGCACTAATTAATTCGGCATAACTATCATATTGGTTGATTTTATCATGTAAATATATTGCGTCCAATTCAGTTTTACTTTCATTGTTTAAAGGTTTGGTCACATTACCTTCTTCAGTTATTTCAGGTTCGAAATTCAAAACTTTAACTGTGAAATTATGTCGTTCAATTTCTGCACTTAAATACTTAGCAATAAATAACTTGCCAGCATTGTCCCAGCTGCTAAAAATCTGTATCACAAATGGGCGAGGCGACTCCGATCCTAGTTGACGTATTTTCTCAAAAATCATTAATGCAGCACGTTGTTCAATAATATCGGTACTGATAAATTTCTTTTTATTCTCCGTACAGAATGCTCCAATCACAGGCAAACCAGTAAGTTGATGTAATAGCGATGGCGTTTTAATCCGCTTATCCATCAACTCAATAATAAATATTGCAAGTAAATAAAAAATAAGCGAAAATAGTATTGTTACTATTACATACAGATTTTTTTTAGAAGGTATGGCATTAATTGGGAATTCTGTATCGTCAAAAACTTTCATATTTGAGCGCATGTCAATGTTTTGCTCGTTTTGCCGAGCTATTCCCAAATCCTGCAAAATGCTTAGGTACTCTCGCTCGTACACATCTATTTCACGTTCTATACGTTTTATGGTTGCTCCAAGAGGTGCATAGCGCTTGAATTGCTTGTTAAATTCAATTTGTCGGTCTTTCATCGATTTGAAAAGTGCCGCATAATTTTCATTGTTTTTTACTGCTTCCAGCCATTCTCCAAGCATTTTTTGCGACTCAATACCCTGACTTTTATTCTCGAAAATATTTATCGAATCAATTTTACTTTCTAATTTGTTTTCAATGATTTTTCTATTAATTTTAAGATCTACAAGTTTATTTTTTTTGGCTGAGTTTTCGTCAATTTCAATCGCAGTTATTGCATTATTACACTCAACTAATTGTTGTCTAATTCGTAAAATTTCAGTGTTTCGCAAGTTTATTTTATAGCGTGTTTCAACATTGTGTTCTAATTTTGAAAGTACAGCCTGAGCTGCCTCATACTCCATTTTCACTTCCTGAAGGCGTACATCTATTTTTTCCTGTTGTGTTGTAACCTGTTTTGTTTGTTCGTAATAGTTAATTACCTCATTGTTAATATTGAAGTCTAGAAGTTTTTGTTCCGCATCGTTTAGCTTTACTGACGCATCTTTTAATTGACCTTCAAAATATGAAATTGCCGAATTTGATTGACTTAATTTCAATGCACTATATCGTTCGATGAAAATCTGAGTTGCAAACTTTACTGTATTATAGCATATTCCAGCATCCTCCGACTCGTAACTTATTTTTATCAAATCGCTGTTAGTCAGTCTTTCACTCTTAATATTTGATATGGCTTGTATGCTATAGTATTTATTATTAAAATTCATCAAGTGATAAATGTAATTTTTCTCATCCTCCTTAATGTAGCTTTTTAAATTTTTGTATGTTTTTTCGAAATTGCCTTTGACAACTAATTTTTTTACTTCATTTGGAACAGTTTTGTTCAGTTCGGCAAAAGCTTTTTTAGAAAGAAATTCTTTATTCGGTTTTGATAATATTAGATGTTGGGTGAGTAAATGCAATGAAATATCTTCGTACAACGAGTTCGATTTGAGTATGGTCATCAGGTTATTATACTCATTTTGCGTGGCAATATTATCTACCCGCATTACTTGTACTGCTAAACCATTGTTGGAGGTTACACCCGAATAAATGGTTGAAAATGTGCTATATTTTACAGGTAAATCTTTGGTTAAATAAAAAACTATTCCACCCGCCAAAAGTGGAATAAGCATAACATACAAAAATTTATTAGATATTATTTTAAGAAATTTGATGATGTTCATTTTTTATCTTTTTGAAGATTTGTTCCAGTAAGTAATTTCAACAAATAATACTCCGAATAATAATCATTTTTGGTCCCGTTAAAAGCATCCAATGCTTTAGTATAAGCATTAGACATGGCTGCAAATTCAGTTAGGCCAAGCATACCCGCTTTAACTTCACTTTTCCCTCTTAAAAAATCGAGTTGTGCATTTTGTAGATTACTTTGATGAGCATCTACTAGTTCAGACATATTTTTAAATTTAAAATACTCACTTATAATCAATTGAGAAATTTGTTTTTTAAGCTCCTCTTTTTTTAGTTCAAATTCTCGAATGTTGTGTTTTAGTGTTTTTTGCTCACTTTTATTGGTTGAGAAAAAAGATAATGGCAATTTCAATGTTAATCCCACAAAATAATTTAATTGTTGTTTTGCCGATTGAATTGCTACATCGGGTGTTGTACTTCCTGCTGTAGTTGATAATGAAACTTGATTGAATAAACCGTAGCGGGTATTGGCTTCAATTTGTAGATTTTCTAACCAAGCTTTTTTCTTAAGCTTGATTTCTTCTAACACTACATCAATCTGATTATCACTTACTTTTAGCAGTGGCGAGTTGTTTAATGCCGATTGGATACAAAATTCTAAATCAGGAATTACAAACTTCTCGAAAGCAATCTCTTTGTTTACACTATCATTCTTCGCTTGATTTTGAGCCAAAATAGAAAGTGAAAAAAAAACAAGGATATAAGAAAAAAGGATGCGAGTCATTTTTTAAACATTTTCGTGTTGAAGCATAGCAGGAATAGTTTTTAGCAGAATTTTCATATCATACCAAAACGAAAAATTTTCAGCATATTCAATATCAAGCTGTTTCCTGTCGTCGGCCGACATTACATTGGACCCACCTCGCTTGGTTACTTGCCATAATCCAGTCATTCCAGCGGGTGCCAAAAATCGTTTTGCCCATTGATCGGTAGTAATCAATTCAGCTTCGTAAAGTGGCAATGGTCTGTTTCCAACAATTGACATATCACCTTTTAGTACATTAATTAACTGGGGTAATTCATCTATACTCGTATTTCTTAATAAACGGCCTACCTTTGTGATTCGTGGATCATTTGCAACTTTGAAGAAAGCATTTTCCCTTTTTATGGCCTTTTGTTGTTTTATTTTCCCTTCGCGCACAAATCCGTTATCATCAATTAAAACTGGTCCACTTTCTTGCAAATTGTCAAATTCTCTTTCGTCACTTACCTCCTTAGTGTACTGATTATTCTTCATCATGCTATCTACTTTTTTATCAGCATCGGTATACATACTTCGGAATTTCAGAAAACCAAAAACATTGTAACCGCTTCCAACACGCGGAGATGCATAATAAACCTTTCCTTTTGATTCTAAGCGAATTAGTATGGCTATGACAATAAAAATAGGGAGCAAAAATAATAGAACTGTGCCCGAAAAAATAATGTCAAAAGTTCGTTTCCACTTTGGAAGTTTAAACGTATGAAGTACATCGGTTTTTTTTCCAGCAAGCGTATCGTAATGTTTTTTTATGAATTCAAATCTTTTGATAATGTCTTCTGGTTTCGACTCAAAATTAAATACATCATGAGCACCATTTTTAATGTAATCTGGTGAAAATGTGTTTTGATTTACTACAAATAAAACAACTTTGTTTTTTGAAAGACTTTCTTTGATATTATTTATCAAAATCAAATCATTACTTATTTCTGTTTCTTCATAAATGATCAAATCTAAATTGTCAATTGACTTTATTGCATCCAATAATTGATTGCTAAAAGAAAAAGTAATTAAACTACTGTTTTTGGCAATTTTGTCAACTAATGACCTGTTGCTCCCTATATATATTGCTTTGTAATTCATGAGATTAGATTTCTTATAGTACACTTTAAAATTGAAACATCCAAATACTAATGCATTTGCAAATAATTAAAAACTAATGGACAGTCAGTATTATTTGTTCTTTAGTAAGTTCTCGATTCTAGCAAGTAATTCAGCAGGATTATATGGCTTTTCTAAATAATCGCTTGCACCAAGGTTGATTAATTGAATTTTCTCATCACTTTTATCTATGCTAGATAGCACAATAACTGGGATGTTTTTAAATGCACCACTACTTTTTAGTTGTTCTACAAAACCTTTTCCTCCCAATTCTGGCATCATTAAGTCAGTTACAATTAAATCAGGCATATAACCATTTTGGAGAATTGAAAGTCCTTCAATTCCATTTTCTGCACTTTCTACATCATATTTGTTTGATAAAATAGATTTAGTCAATCTGCGGAACTCGCTTTTGTCATCGAGAATTAAAATTTTCTTTTTCATTGTACTTTTCTTTAATTGTTTTCGTTTGTGATTTTGAAAATATCTTCAGGAATTTATTTAATCAATTTTCTATTGATTTTGATTTATTATTCATCAAAAATAGATATTTTTTTTGATGTGAACACTATGTATTTGTATTATTTTTTGTATTATTTTTTTTGCCAAAAATAAAGTTGTAATTTAAAGTTTTATTCCTACTCTCATTACCTTTACGAGTTGTCAAAAAGAGATTTCTTTTGCGGTTTTTTGCTGCCTTTATTTAGTTTTATGTTGCTAAGTATTTTCAGTTTGATTTTACATTTTCAAAAATGTTTTTTCGAAATGCTTCCTTCTGATTTTCAATCTCACATTTGACAATTAATAAAAATGCTTAATGTCAGGTATGCAAACTTAGTTGCATACCTGACATCTTTCATTCTATTTCAGCTTTGATTTATACGTTTGTGATACAAACTGTCATTTATTATTTCGTAAAAATTAATTTGGAATCTCTATAACCGGCTTTATTTGTATACCAGTCTGTGTTTGTTGCTCCTCTGCTTGTTGCCCAGCTATTGAATTTCAAGAATGCTTTGGTAATATCTTGTTCCTCCATTGGATAATCAAACTTAACTGGAATGTTTATTGCCCAAGGTAAGTATTTGTCTGAAGTGTAGTACTTTCCAATAGAAGGATTTGAATTGTCATCATGTGTACCCAGTAAACTCATATCAGCTAGAGTTGTTGGTGCCGAACCTGACAAATGCACTTCTTTTCCTCTTAAATACTCATCTGCTTTATTAATTATGATAAATGGATTGTAAGGAGCTGCTCCAAATGCAGTTGGATCTATTGGGGTTGCAAATGTGATTTTTAAACTATCAGTAAACGGTGTTAAATAAGCTCCAACGCCCGTGTTGTATGATTTCAACAAACTCTTTGCATCATCAAATGCGATTATAACTGCTTTGCTTTGACCGTTTTCAGTACCATTAGTCCCATTTTTGATAAATCCATTTGAAAAATGTTGTCCTCCAGTTACCGAAACCACATTGCTTGGACTTGTGTTAAATTCGATTCCGAAACCATCATGATTATTTGCTCCACTAGCTCTTAATGTATATACTACATTTACTCCTACTATTTTGTTTTGTGCATTGGTTATTTGATTATAATTATAATCCACCACCACATCGTTAAAGTCATAATCACCTTTTGAAGGCCACAAATCTTCGAATGCCAAAGTTCCAGTTTGTCCTTTTGCAGGATAATAATTATTATGCGCTTTTGTGGCATCTTTCGGATATTCGTCATTAGCATCAGTAACTCCATCATTATCAGCGTCAACAGGTTTGTCTACAACTTTGTATTGCGATTGATTAATTGCAGTGTATGGCGTTACTGTAGCATAGAAAACAGCATCGTTAAAATCATTATCAGAACCATTTTCTCTGTCCATATCTTCAAAACCTATCAACAATAATTTTCTTGCAGCATCATTAAGTACCACATTATGTTTTTTGTTTATCGCATTCTTTTCACTATTAAACCTTGAGTCGGAATAACGTGAGTATCCGGCTACTACTTGTTGTGTGGAGCTATTCCATCCTTGTGCTCTTAAAATCCATGCAACAGTAGTACCAGCAGGAAAGATATTGCTATAAGTGTTAGTTTTGGGATCTAAATAAAATAATTGAACTTTGTTGCCAGATGTTAATCCGCCACCAGAGCCTGCGAATGAAACATTTGGAAAAATAACGGTTTTATCGGTAATGGCACTTGCTGTTGCAGGAGGATTGCCATTTGGGTGAGTATAATAGGTCAATGAATTCATCCAGCCAGCTCCCTCGTGAACAAAAGTTACCCATACTTCGGCAGCTTCATATAGTTTTACGCTTCCATCGTTTGTGTCATCAAGATATTGCGGGTGTGAAGATGATAAAGATTTATATTCAGGTAAAGAGGAATTGACATCGGCCAATAACGAGGTGCTTATTACATCGTTAGGTTTGCTTAAGTAATTTGGAACTCCTTGATTATCCCAAGTGCCCAAATTGTATAACCCATTTACTATAGTTACATTGGGTACCAATAATGCATTTGCCATTCCAATTTTACTCGCTTTAATTCCACTTTTTGTAGTGCCGCCAATTTGAACGTTCACATCAGTGCCACTTAATTTCACCGTTAATAATGATGGTAATCCTATTTGATTTACCAAAATACTTAAGCTGTCAACAGTTGTTGCAGGTGAGATTTGGCATAAAAGAATTCCACCTTCGTTTGTATTCCCTTTATAGATTTGGAATTTTTCAATGATTGAATCAGGCTTAATTGTACCATCCCCATTAAGCGGATTTTGAGTATAAAGTTTAACTTGAACGCCACTAAATGGTAGGTTTTCACTGTTTAATGTTACGATAGAAACCTTGTAATCTTTAGTGGTTTTAAAATCGAAACCCGCTGCTGAAGGGTCAGTAATTGTATCATTGCTGTTTTCTTTTAAACATGAGCTTAATGTCAATGATAACAATAAAGCCATTGCGATTCTTAATTGAAGTGTTTTCATGATGAAGTTTTTTTTTGTTTATTTACAACCAAATAATCAATTTATATGCCAAGTTTGTAACTCGTTTATAATTAGCAGTATATGTGATGCATGCTATTTGTTTTTCTATTCGTTTTCAAATGCCATCTTCGAAAATGAAGAGTGAAATGATCAAAAAGTTTATAGAAATTATATTTCTATTCCAAATTTCAGCATTCTTCTGTGCAATGAATTCCATTCAATATTCAATAGTTTTGCAGCTTCCGACTTATTATTGTTCGTTTTCTTCAATGCTCTCATTATTGTTCCTTTCTCAATTACTTCAAGGTCAAATGTATTCAAGTCGTTTTGATTATTTTTGTTGAATTTGTTGTTAAGCATTAATAAATGCGATGGTAAAAGTTCATTCCCAGTACAAAGTATTACAGCTCTTTCCATTATGTTTCTCATTTCACGGATATTACCTGGGAAATTGTAATCACGAAGTATTTGAACCGAATCTTTGCTGATACTTTCAATGTTTTTATTCATTTTAATTGAAAAATACTTCAGGAAATGATTTGCCAACAGCACTATATCTCCCTTTCTTTCTCTGAGTGGTGGTAAATAAATTATAAATGTGCCAACACGATGAAATAAATCAACCCTAAAATTTATGCCATTTGAAATGTCTTCAATTGGTTTGTTGGTTGCTGCAACTATCCTAATATCAAACTTTTGCTGGTTCTGAGTTCCAATTTTCGTGAAAGTTCTATCTTCCAATACTCGCAATAATTTAACTTGCATTGCCGGTGTCATTTCACCAATTTCATCCAAAAACAAAGTGCCCTTATTTGTGTTTTCAAACCATCCAGCTTTATCGGCAATTGCCCCAGTAAAACTTCCTTTTTTATGCCCGAAAAATTCACTTTCAAATAAATTTTCGGGAATGGCAGACATATTTACAGCACCAAAAATCTCGTTGTTTCTGTTACTTAAATTGTGTATGCCTCTAGCTACCAATTCCTTTCCAGTACCACTTTCGCCCAGTATAAGTACTGATGTGTCAGGGGTTTGAGCCACCATTCTCATTTGGGTCAACACTTCATTAATTTCATTGGAGTTGCCAATGATTTCCACACCAAACTCCCGATCAACGATTTCTTTTAAATGCGTATTTTTGTTTTTTTCAACTTTGTATTTTTTGTTTAATTGGGCATATTTTTCAGTTCTTTCTATCGACATCCAAACATCGGCTGGTGTAAACGGTTTTCTGAAGTAATCCACTGCACCACGGCGCAAAGCTTCAATAACCGTATCCATATCACCTGAATCGCTGATCATAATTAGCTCAATATTCGGGTAATCGGTTTTGATTCTTTCCAACACTTCTAGACCATCCATTTCTGGTAATCTGTAATCACATATTACATAGTCTATTTTTTGTGTTTTCAGAGTTTGAAACCCAACAGAAGGTGCTTCGGCCGTAAAAACATTGAACCGTTCCTGTAGAATTGAACTCGACAACCTACGGTAAACCATGTCGTCGTCAATTATGAGAATATTTAACCTGCTGTTTTCCATTAGACATTGGCTGTTTTTGGCAATAATACTGTAAATACCGTACCTTCATTCAACTTGCTTTCAACCTGCAAGTTACCATTATTTTTCTTCATAAAATCTTTGACCAACATCAAACCCAATCCAGTTCCTTGTTCATTGGCAGTGCCAGAACTTGTATAATGTTGGTTTTCTTCGAAAATTTTCCGAATAGCATCTTCTGGTATTCCAACTCCGGTGTCGGTAATTGATATTTCTACATTTGAACCAACACTTTTGCCTTGAATGGTTATTGCACCATTATTTGGGGTGAATTTTATGGCATTGGAAATTATATTTCTAAATACTGTGTTTATAGATACTTCATCACACCAACAATCAATTTTACCATCCATTATCATCGAAATAGAAACATTTTTATTTTTAGCTACTGCTTCTAATAGTTGAATACAGCTATTTAATAACTGGTTAATATTTGTGTCTTTGGGATGAAGAACAATATTCTCATCTTTTGCACGCGTCCAATTTAAAAGGCTGGTTAATAGCGTACTCGTATCTTTTGTTCTGATTTTCAGTTGATGAATAATTTCCTTGAAATCTTCGCTATTTGGGTCGAGATAACCTTGGTCGATAGTGTCCAATGTCATTAAAATTCCTGAAAGTGGCGAGCGTATATCATGTGCAATAATCGAATATACTTTATCTCTGGACCGATTCATTTCTAGAATTGTTTTTCTCGATTCAGCCAATTCTATATGGTTTTTTACCCGTACCAATAGCTCCTCGCTTTTAAAAGGTTTGGTTATATAATCTACACCTCCAGCATCAAATCCTTCTACCAAATTTTCGGTATGACTATTGGCTGTGAGGAAAATAATGGGAATTTCTTTCCATTTCTCAACTGCTTTAATTCTTCTGCAAACTTCATAGCCATCCATATCAGGCATCATCACGTCCAAGAGTATCAATGAGGGAATTTCATTCTCAATTTGAGCAATTCCTTCCAATCCACTTTCGGCAGTTGTAGATGTATAACCGTCAATTTCAAGCACTTTGGACGTAAGTAATAGATTCATCGGATTATCATCAATGATTAAAATTGATGGTTTCTTAATTTCGGACATATTATTAAAAGATAAAATGGTTGTCGATAAATGTGTGAATAACTGAAAAATGAATGCAATGTTTTTTGAGCTTTCTAACGAATAATAAGCGGATTAGTGTAAATTTTATATCCTGTATCTATTTTGAGCAAGTAAAATCCTTTTTGTATTTTTTTTTGTAAGTTCATAACTAAAGTGCTATTTAATGCAAGGATTTCTTCATGCATTTTTATTCCCGAACTAGAATAAATTGTAACCCGCTTTATTGGAGCTGTTTCATTATTTACTAGCACAAATATCCCGTCATTTGGGTTTGGATAAGGGTATATCTGTGGCAATGAAAACTTTTGCTCCACTCTTTGTTCACTGTTAAATTCTATCGCGCCAATATCATAACTACCATTTAGTGGGCGTGTTACATTAAAGTAATCATTTGAAATGCCAAAATTTGAAACATCTCTTCCATTATCGTATATTGGCAAAGTAGCTGTAAATGTATAAATACTATTCAGGATATCAAAATCAGTTTCCGGTGAAAGATTTTGTGAGAAAAAATTATTAGCAATTTCAACATCTACATCATTATTGTAAAATATATAACTTTGAGAAATACTCTTGTAACTTCCACACGACCCAGGTTTCAGTATCAAGTTGTTGATTATTTTGTTGTTATGACTTTGATTACTATAAATTCTAATTCCATCGGTTTTTGGTGCAATAATAGTATTGTTTATAAAGTTAAATGATAATCCATTGGTAGTATTTCTGTCATCGCAAAATATCCCATAAGCAGTTTTTATTGTATCAATAAGTCGCCCTGGATTTACAATTATGTTATTGTAAATTATATTGTTACCCATTCCAAAAACGTTAATTCCCGTACCACTTCCATTAAGAACTGCATTGTTGTAACATCGTCCGGTGGTGCCCGCTCCTAACTGAATTCCAGCTTTTTGAGCCTCTTCGTTTTTTATACCGTAATTAGTGACTGTATTATGGTGAATTTCACAATCAGAAGTTGCACAACTTACTTGAATTCCATCCCAACCACTGCTGTCTACTTTGTTGTTAAATACCCTAATGCCATGAATTTCGTGGGGGTATAAAACTTTTGGTACTCCATCGCATAATTTCGTATATCCATTATAAAAAGAATGACCAATATACATTCCTTCGCCTCCAGTATTATGTATGTAATTGTCGTGAAAACTAACATTCTTTTGAACAAAATGTCCCCTATTTCCAGTTTCATCACAGGTTGGTTGCGAAATTGAGAAAATCCCTGCAAACCCAGTATGGGCAATTTCTAAATGGTCAATCTCAAAATTTGTACTTAATAGGTCGATACTTAATCCACTTGCCGATGGACGTGTTTTAAGTATTTTAATTCCATATTTTGAGTCTTTCGTACCTGTACCTGTAAATTTAAAATAGGAACAGTTTTGAATAGAAATACCATAATTATATGTCAAACTGTCTTGGTAGTTTTCTACTACTACATCACCGCCACTGTTTTTAAATACTATATAATGCAACGAGTCACCATGTAAATTCTTTATTTGAAGTACTTTGCGTGTTCCTGCCAAAATGCATATCGTATCTCCGGGTTTAATTGATAATGAATTTCCATCGACGTAATGCTGGCTGACATTAATTTCATATTTACAATTGACTTTGTTTGAATTGTTAGTAGAAAAGCCAGTATAATTTATTAAAATAAAAGTGAATAAGGCGATATATTTATGGCTTTTTGGCATTACACGTTTGTTTGACAAGGTAATCTTGTGATTTCACTTAATATCTTCAAGGACAATTTTTAATACCTCACAGTTTTTATTTATCAATTGTTTTAAGTCTTCATTGTTGTTTTTGGTAACATCAAATGTCTCTAATTCTCTTATTTTGTCAAACAGGGAAACAATACCCAAATTGTCAATACTTGGTTTAATTTTGTGCGCAAGTTTTTTAATTGCATCCACATCCCCAATTTGATATGCATTTTGCAACTGCTCAATGGTTTGACTTGCTAATTTTGAGAACATTTCCAACATCATTTTCACAAATTGCTCATCTCCACGTCCTATTTCATTCAGCTGCTCTAAATTGAAAAGTCTCTTTGTACTTTCTGTTATTTCAGTTTCTTCAATTGTGTTTATTGTGGATAATACAAGTTCATCCATCTGACCATTTAACGAATCGATTTTCGTTTTTCTTTTTTCAGACCGTAAATGTAAATCAATTTTTGAATATAAATCCTCTTCTTTATAAGGTTTTATCAAAAAATCATTCATACCAATTGATAAATAGACATCAATATCATGTTTAAAAGCATTGGCAGTGAGCGCAATAATAGGAGTTTTACAAAGCAATTGCTCACGAATAATTTTTGTAGCTTCCACACCATCCATTTTTGGCATTTGAATGTCCATCAGTATGATATCAAAATTATTCATTTTCAATATTTCTACTGCTTCAATACCATTTTCAGCTTCAGTAACCTTGCAATTTGCTTGATTTAAACTTTGGCGTGCTATAAAACGATTCATTTCGTTGTCTTCTACCAGCAAGATTCTGAAGCCTGAAATGTCAATATTTCTCGTGTTTTTGTCTATTTTTATGAGTTTCGTATCATCGCCAACTGCTAAGTTTAATTCAAATGAAATTTTTGTACCTTCTCCCTTTTTGCTTTTCAATTCAATTAATCCGCCCATTAGCTCAATAAGTTCTTTGGATATGCTCATACCTAGACCTGTGCCTTCATGATTCCGGTTTGAACGGCTATTTTCTTGTGTGAATTTGCTGAAAATGTTTTTCTGAAAATCTTCACTCATTCCAATGCCCGAGTCGGAAATTTCGAACCTTAATCGCTGATAATACTTGTTAGTGCTCATCAATTCAACGCTTAAAGTCACATGGCCTTCGTTTGTAAATTTGATTGAGTTTCCTAATAAATTGATAAGAATCTGACTCAACCGCACAGAATCTCCTATCAATGCGCGTTCAATATTATTTGAACTTTCAATTCCAAAATTTATTTTTTTGCTTTTTGCCCTTGAGGCTAAGATGCTTTGCACATTACTCAGCACAGCCGAAAGACTAAAATCATTGATTTCAAGTGAGAATTCACCAGCTTCAATTTTCGACATGTCCAATACATTGTTGATTATTGAAAGTAAATGATATGCAGATGCTTGAGAATGTGCTAGATAAGTCTGTTGCGAATTAGATAATTGTTCTTTCCCCAGTTCACGAATCATACCAATTATTACATTGAGAGGTGTTCGTATTTCGTGACTCATATTGGTTAAAAACAGTTCTTTGGCTTTGGCAGCACTTTCTGCTATTAATTTCGATGCCTCAAGTTCCGTTTGAAGTTTCTTCTGAGGTGTTATGTCGAAAAACACGCTTATTGTTCCTACAAGTTCCTTTTTATCATTATATTGAGGTGCGCCATTTATTAGCCACCAAACTTCTTCACCATTTTTAATCGTGAGTTTTAACTCCAAAGAGGGTGATTTTTTTTTGTAGATAAAGTTTTGTTTGTAATTCAGAAGTGCCTCGCTATCAACAGCTAGTAAAAATTTTGATGCGGGTTGGCCAATCATTTCTTCTTCGGAATATCCAGACATATTACTAAACTGTTTATTGATAAAAGTTATAGTATTTTTAGTGTCTAATTCTACAAATCCGAGATGCATATTTGAAATAATATTCCTGTATTTTTCTTCTTGTGTAATTAACATCTCTTGTCCGCGTTTGCGAATTTCGGCATTTACCAGCATTTCTGCATAAATTTCCAACAGTTGCTTTTCTTTGGTGGAGTAATAATGATGATGTTTAACCGAATCGAATCCAACAAAACCCAGCAATTCATTTTCGTGAATCATAGGTATTGTAATAAGGCTCTTAATGCCCTGAGGCTCAATAATTCCACGAAGGCAATTTGGACCATCGTCAGGCAATTCATTGGTGTCTTTTACATAAAATGCATTTCCTTTTCTGTGTTCATCTACCCAATAGGAAATAAATTCCAATGGTATTTCTTGTAAGTTATCAATTTCTGGCTGAATATCAGTTTTACACCATTCATAAGTATTATTGCATACATTTTCCGCGAAATCATATTCAAAAATATAGGTTCTATCAGCTCCTACAAACTCTCCCAATTCCTTGAGCGATAAATGTATAACTTCGTTGATGTTTTCTAAATCAATATTGATGTAGGTGGTGGAAATTTTAATCAAAAGTTCCTGTAGCCTAATTTGCTGATATATAAATTCTTGATGCGCTTTGTTTTCCGAAATATCACGAACCACACAGGTAAGTCCATTTTTTAAATTCAGATTTAACTGTGTGACGTTTATCTCAAACCATTTTTTCAAACCATTTTGCTCCAAATAGTATTCAGCTTTTGTGGTTTCACCAGTTTGAAAACATTTTGTTAATGCTGAGCCGATTTTATTTGTAACTGCCTCCGGCATTCCAATCTCATCGTACCGTTGTCCAAATACCGTTTTTGGGTCAGTATACCATTCGGAATTTTTCGGATTGTGATATTCCTCAAATCGGAATTCGTTATCTAAAACAAATACAATATCATTCATACTTGCTATCAATGAGGACTTTCGCTCATCACTCTCTCGCAATTTTGCTTCTATTTGTTTCCTTTCTGTAATCTCTATAAAACTTTCAAGCAATTTTTCCTTACCACCTATTGTTATCAGTTTTACTGTTTTAAGTATTGGCACCTTTACACCTTTAGCGTTTAGTAAAACTTTGTCGGAATTATCAACTACCTGATTATTATCGCAGATAGGGCAACAATCGTCCTTTTCAGTACACACAAATGAATGACATCGACGTCCAATTATTTTATCTATTGGAGCGCCAATAATATTGCTTGCAAATGTATTCACTGTTTCAATAATGCGACTTATTGGGTCAATAATCATAATACCAACCGAAAGATTTTCTAATAAAAGCCGTTGATATTCTTCGTTTTCTTTTATTTGCTCTTCATTCTTTTTTCGTTCCGAGATATCACTATCACTACCTCTTAATCCCAGAAAATCACCATCTTCATTAAACATTGGCGATCCATTACTCAAAAGCCAAACTTCCAGCCCATCGGCATTTATAACTTTATTTTCGAAGTTGTTAAAGGGTTTTTTATTTTCTATAATTTTAAAAGCCTCCTTGGTATAGAATTCTTTTAACTCTGGCGCAAATATATCGTAAAAATATATTTTACCCACCAAATCAATTGGATTATAGCCTAATACGGTTTTTACTATTGGACTTACGTACGTATACAATCCCTCAGCATTTATTTCCCAAGCAAAAGTTCTAGATTGTAAAGCCAGTTGCTCCAAACGCTCATTGCTGTATTTCAGGGCTTCATCTGCTTTTTTTCTTTCAGTAATATCACGAGAATTGGCTACAATGTATCCATTTTCGTTTACAACTATATATTTTACAATTAGTTCTACTGGGAAACTTTTTCCAGTTTTCTGATTTGTATTTAAACCCTCTATCGTAAGCGAGGTCGTGCTTTTTACTAGGTTTACATGTTCTTTCCAGTCAGCTTCTTCCTTAAATGATTCTTCAAAATCATATACTTTGTATTTTGAAACCTCTTTTTGTGAAATGCCCAGTCTTTCGCTTGCCACTTTGTTGACGTAAAACATTTGTCCGTTTTCAAGCGAAATCTGTATCGCATCCGAAAGATTATCGAATAATTTGTTGAAAATCTCTAGTTGTTCAGTCGTTTTTCTTCTTTCTGTAAAGTTAAAACTAGTTCCAATTATTCCAATGATTTTATCATTTTCATCTCTTAGTGGCAATTTTGAAATCAAGGCCCATTCACCTTTTCCAATGTGCTTTTCTTCGTCAAGAATTGGAATACCTTCCAACATTACCTTTTCATCTTCCTTAAGTGTGTTAACGCCAATGCTTTCGCCGAATAAATCAAAATCAGTTTTTCCAAGTACTTCGTCTTCACTTACGCATCCAAATTGTCGTAATTCAGTAACATTGGCTAGTGTTTTCCTATATTCTGTATCTTTGGCATAAATGCTAATGGGCACATTATCAATAATTGTACGCAATAACTTCCTTTCATTTGCAATTTTCAATTCAAATTCTTTCCGTATTAATTTCTCAATCGACTGCATCAAAACCTTACCTGTAAAGCTAATAACATGCTTCAAGTCATTTATAAAAACCAAATCAAATATTTTTTTGCGACCCAATACAAAATAACCATAATCAGACAATTTGAAAATGTAGAATACCTCATTGTCTGAAATTATTGTTGCATAGTTTTTCTCCTCTATTAATGATTTATTCTTTTCGATGTATTCTTTTATTTTCGACCACATTAAATTATTTACATACATCAATGGAAGTAAGTGCTTGTCTATTAGCTGTTCATTGTTGCATTTTATTACACCTGCCAAAAAGCAATTCAGCTTTCGCAAGTAGGTCGGCAATATGTTTTTAAGTATTGCATCCTCACCTGCCTTAATATCGGCAACATAGATAAGTTCCAACAATATCTCATTTTTTATTATTTCTTTTTCCATGAGGCCAATGCAATTGTATTGTTATAAACTTCTAATATCTCATTGCCATGATTGGCAATCTCACCAAGTGAAATAACCCCATATACAGGTGCTAATTCATTAAAAATATCAAGCTCTTTGCTAAATTCTGTGTCTAAAAATAATTTTCGTGCAATACAATCTACACAAAAAATAATATCTTCATCCTTGTTGTTTTTTTCGGAATTGTCTGAAATCATGTTCATTGCTTCATCGGCTGCAAATAGTAAATCATTTTTATCAGCATACATAACAGATACATATTCAAGCAGTTCCACTCTATCTGAACAAATTAATTCAACTTGATTGGCAGATAATATTTGACGAATGGAATAATCACCATCTATTTTTACAATTCCTAAAGGATATGATTTTGCAATTTCATAAAACTCCTTATTTTCTAATTTTTGTCCGCTGTGCTGCTCCACTGTTTTTTTGTAAACTTCATAAGCAGGTTCCCAATTCAATGACGAAATTTTGTTGCTTTCAACAGTTGTAACTTTAAATGGATCCGATATTGCTTTCCAACCATGTGCTACGCCGAGTGTTATAGGCTCCTGACTTACTGCAAAAATCCCCGCATTTTCGAGTATTCCATCATTTGTAATTACGCAAGGGCATGATTTAAAAGTAATTGACCCACAACAGCCACCTATGTATTTAACGCTTGTGCCAAAGAAGTTAAATATACAATCAATGTAAATGTCTTTTTTTTCGCCAAAAGCATCCACAAATAAATAAAGTGTTTTCTCTCCGTCAGGAATTTTTGACACAAAATCATTCATTTCCGAAGTACATATTTCCATCGATTGATTAAAATCAAATGATAATGCGTCTAATTTGAATGCCAATGGAACAAACACTATACCAGTGCTTTGAAGCTGAGATTCAAATATTACTTGTGGGAAAATGCCACCAATAATCGTTTTTGTACATTTCTTGATAATTGGCTCTATAACTTCATGTTTACAATTGTTTTCTTCAGCCATTAGTATTAATACTGACTGAACACTTTTGTTGCTCTCAAGCAATTGAATTTGTTCTTCAAATTCCTTTTCTGAATTGATATAAGTCGGTTTCATAAGCATGTCTTTTTTTGTGATTGACAGATATGATGTAGTGTAGTGTGACTAAATTGAAGATTATGAGCTGAATATGAGGTTTTTCGTCTATTGATAAAAAATATCGATGTTATAGCTTCTTCGTTTATAATTCAATAAATTCATTACGTGATAATTAAATTTTCAAATCCCAAATCTTATCCTTTCTTTTATCCTTCGTTCAATGTAAATACAAATATAATAATACTTTTATTTAGTTGAACTATTGGTACTTGTAGTATAAATTGTAATTTGTCAATATAAAATACTACCTAAAATTAATTTTATTCAAGTATAAATGAATTAAATTTAGTTTAAAAACTAATTGTTGTACCCAGCTAAATTGTATCATTCAGATTATGAAGTTGTGTTTGCTTTTTTAATTAGAAAATGTGCACTTGTAAGTCTACAATATGTCGCAATTTTTATTGGAGTAATAAGTAAAACTATACTCGAAAAGTCGATTATTTCCTTTATTTACAAGCTCGTTACATCAATTATATTTATCAGGACACCCATAAATTATGATTATATAACATTATTAAAAGCCCTAGATGCTCTCCAAATAACTTTCTAACATGAATTGTGGACTTTTTATTCATATTCAAATAAAATTCAGCATTTCAATTGACTGAATTTTATTTTTAGAGCCAGAACAATAATCATTTTCATGATGTTTAAATTATAAGGTTATTCAAATTAGATTACCCAATAAACATCCAACATAAACTTAAAAAAATAATGCCATGGAAGAGAAAATTATAACTTTAAAAAATTACGATTCCATGGTGGATGCTATGGTTGATTTGGACGTGTTGAAAGTGAATGAAATAGAGAGTTTCATTGGTAATGAGCAACTTGTAGAGCTTTATCCTATGTTTAGTGATATAAACGAAGGGCTGAAGATTGTAGTTTTCGAGAAGGATTTCGAAAAAGCGATGAAATTATTGGAGGAATTTCACGATGGTGCTAATTTGTAAAAGGCAGTAAACCGGCACTATATAAAAACTATTTAAGATAAATAGTGTTCAATTCTTGAATGGTTTTCATCAAAACCGGATGTATTAAATTTGGTGCAATTTCTAACAATGGAATTAATACAAAATCCCGCAGATGCATGAGCTGATGTGGGATTTTTAGCCTCGGTTCATTTAGTATTATATTGTCGTACAGTAAAATATCTATATCTATTATTCTGTCCTTAAACTCCTTATTAGTTTTAATAGTCCGTCCCTGCCTCAATTCCAGTTCCTGCGTTTTAGTCAATAGCTCTTTCGGAGTCAAAGGGGTTTCAATCAAAATAACAGCATTCAAAAAATCATTTTTCGATTCGAAGCCCCATGGTTTGGAAGCATAAAATGTAGATTGCACAAGTAATTTCCCCAATTCTTGTGATATATTATTGATGGCAAATTGCAAATTTTGTACTTTGTTCCCCAAATTTGTACCAAGTCCTAAATATACTAATGACATAATTGATTTTTAGTTGCAAAGGTAGCTATTTTGAAGTAACGAGTTGAAGCAACCACAATAATTCAAAGATTCTGAACCATATTTATTTTAAAATTATACCTAAGAAATAAATTCTGGCAGGTTTTCTGCCCTTTTGTCAGCAGCTTTTTACAATTGGATGATACATCTCAGCCTTTTTTCTGTCAAAAACAGCAATATATCCTATTTTTATCTTGTGGCACATCATTTGTAAAAAGGGATACGTACAATTAAACGTACAAAACTAACATCAGAACAAACTGAAAAAATTAAAATAGAAATAAATAAAGTTATGGGAAAAATTATTGGAATTGACTTAGGAACCACCAACTCGTGTGTTTCCGTAATGGAAGGTAACGAACCAATCGTTATCACAAATAGCGAAGGAAAACGTACAACGCCTTCTGTAGTTGGATTTATTGAAGGTGGCGAACGTAAAGTAGGTGATCCTGCAAAACGTCAAGCCATTACCAATCCAACAAAAACTGTATTCTCTATCAAACGTTTTATGGGCGAAACCTACGACCGTTTGACTAAAGAAATTGGCCGTGTACCATTTAAAGTGGTAAAAGGTGACAACAACACTGCTCGTGTTGACATTGACGGACGTATGTATTCTCCACAAGAAATTTCGGCTATCATTCTTCAAAAAATGAAGAAAACTGCTGAGGAATATCTTGGACAAGAAGTAACCGATGCTGTAATTACAGTGCCTGCTTACTTTAACGATGCTCAACGTCAGGCAACTAAAGAAGCTGGCGAAATTGCAGGTTTGAACGTTCGTCGTATCGTTAACGAACCTACTGCTGCTGCATTGGCTTATGGTTTGGACAAAACCAACAAAGACATGAAAATCGTAGTTTTCGACTGCGGTGGTGGAACACATGACGTTTCTGTATTGGAATTGGGCGATGGCGTGTTTGAAGTAAAATCTACCGATGGTGATACTCACTTGGGTGGTGATGACTTTGACCACCGCATTATCGACTGGTTGGTACAGGAATTCAAAAACGAAAACAGCAATATCGATTTGAGCAAAGACCCAATGGCTTTGCAACGTTTGAAAGAAGCTGCCGAGAAAGCAAAAATCGAATTGTCGAACACTACTTCTTCGGAAATCAACTTGCCATACATTATGCCAGTTGATGGTGTGCCACGTCACTTGGTGCGTACTTTAACCCGTGCTAAATTTGAACAATTGATCGACGATTTAATTCAAAAAACTATTGAACCATGTCGTACCGCTTTGAAAAACGCAGGTTTGACAATTGGTGATATCGATGAAATTATCTTGGTAGGTGGTTCAACACGTATTCCAGCTATTCAATCGGCTGTTGAGAAATTCTTCGGAAAATCCGCTTCTAAAGGTGTAAATCCAGACGAAGTGGTAGCTGTAGGTGCTGCCATTCAAGGTGGAGTTTTGTCGGGTGAAGTAACTGATGTATTGTTACTTGACGTTACACCACTTTCATTGGGTATTGAAACAATGGGTAGCGTGATGACTAAATTAATTGAGTCGAACACCACTATTCCAACAAAAAAATCGGAAACATTTACTACGGCTGCCGACAATCAACCTTCTGTAGAGATTCATATTTTGCAAGGCGAACGTCCTTTGGCCAATCAAAACAAGACAATTGGTCGTTTCCACTTGGATGGCATTATGCCTTCTCGTCGTGGTGAGCCACAAATTGAAGTTACTTTTGATATTGATGCCAATGGTATTCTACATGTTTCGGCAAAAGATAAAGCTACCGGAAAAGAGCAAAAAATCCGTATTGAAGCTTCTTCTGGTTTGACTGATGCAGAAATCAAACGTATGAAAGACGAAGCGGCTGCAAATGCTGATTCGGATGCTAAAGAAAAAGAACGTATCGACAAATTGAACCATGCCGACAGCTTGATTTTCCAAACAGAAAAACAACTTAGCGAAATTGGAGATAAAATTCCAGCTGACAAAAAAGGCCCTATCGAAGCTGCTTTGGCAAAACTGAAAACTGCTCACCAAGCCCAAGATATTGACGGAATTGATGCTGCAACCAAAGAAGTGAACGATGCTTTCCAAGCTGCAAGTCAAGAAATGTACAATGCTCAAAATGCCCAAGAAGGTCAAGCGCAACCAAATGCTGGTGGCCAACAAGCACAAGGCGGAAGCCAACAAGGTGACGTGACTGATGTGGACTTTGAAGAAGTAAAATAAAGCCCCTGATCCCTGAAGAGGGAATAAGATAGAAACAGCCCAACTGAAATTAAATTCGGTTGGGCTGTTTTATTGTTTGCTAATGTTTTTATTATACCTACCTTATTTCAAATCTAGACTGTTTTATTGTTGCAGTAATATAAAAACGGGAATTATTATCATTACAAAAATCCCTGCATGTCTTGCAACATACAGGGATTCTACTTTTAATACCGATTGACTAATACCTATAAAAGTCAATTAAATGGTATATACACCGACCGTGATGCTTTGCTACCATTGGCACTACGCACAAATAGGTAGCAACACTTCACATCTGCCGCCAAAATGCCGGGATGGGCAATTGAAATAACTCCCAACGCATCAATACCACGGACTTTTCTCGATACAAGAAGTTCTCCAATAAGCGTTTTTGCAATTAGCACCACTTCATCCGACTCATTCACCTTTGGAATCAGCAAGTTGGTTTTGAAGCTTACTTCAATGCCTGTAGCCTCAACAGTGGCCGAAATAACAGCTACTTGAGGCAATGAGCCCAAAGAAACTATCAGCTTGCTGTAATCAATGGCTAATTCTGCACCGCTCTTGTCAATAGCGCCTGGCAAATTAGCTGCCATAAATTGATTGTAAGCCGATTGACCCGCTGGTCTTTCGGGGAAACCCTGGTCGAGCATACCGCCATAGGTTCCATACTCTTCAGCACCCAATTTAAAACTGATTCTCACTATCATTTGTGGTTCAGTTTTAGCATCCTGCTGATTGAATGCTTTGGAGCGGATAATATTTTGTCCACCATGTGTAGTGGTTACAAAATTGGCCATTGATCCACTCATTTGGCCTGTCATTGGATTTTGCGATTTGCTCATTCCGTCGATTGGTGTCCTTTAATAAGATAAACAGAATATTTATCTTTAAGACATTGCAAAAATACGGCGTTATTTCAAGCAAAACAATAGCGAAAATGAGCTTAAGTCTCTAATAAACAGATATTTATACACGCTTTTACACGCCTTTACGCGCTTTTACAAACTATTCTTTGTTTTTTCAGATATATTATAGTTTAATTAACGCATATACATTTTTAGTAATGTAATATAAAGGCCATATTGTACGGTAATTTACAACTAAAACGCCTTTTTGTTATCAGAAACTTCTCAATTTTCTGATTCATCTGACAATAAAGTGATACACATCAAATAAAAAAGGCAGCAAACCTAAGTTTACTACCTTCTATAAAATTCGCAATAAATGACTGTTTTGATTCTTTTTTGTATTTATAAACGAGACTTGAATAACCTCATTTATAATTCTAATCTCTTTTCTATTTCAAATCAAAAGCATACAAATAATCTATTGATTTTTTGTTTTCAACATTCGCAGTCCAGGCATTTTCTGTATGACTTATGTCTATGATGTTTTGAGTGGTAGTCTCTTTAAAACGATTTGCTATTTCATTCAATACGGTCAATTCTGTTGCGGTGAAAAGTGTCGCATTAAATTTCCTGTTAGGTGCAGCGGTGAATTGCTCCCCAAGTCCTCCATCCGGAAACGATGTACAATGTATCTCTACTATGTCTTGGTTGGAAAGAAACTCGTAAATGCCCTGAAAATTATTGGGCACTGGTCCCATAGTGATAGCATTGTACACCGAACCACTTATGGAAAAACCCGTTTGTTTGAAATGTGTAAAATCGGAATAAAAAAGCAACTTGTTCAGCTTGGTTTTCCAGGGTTGAATCGTTTCGCTGAAAAACAAAACCATTTCGGCAAATTTATCAAAATCAGGTTTCCTATAGCCTGTCATTGTGTTGGGTGAAGTTACACCCATCAAATACTCCTCAATCACCAATTTCTGTTTTTCAGCCTTTAGCGTTTGAATATTATGTTCTATTTTATGAACTACCTTATCGAGTGCTGTGCCTTCGAGTGCTGTGCTTAATGCTACTAATTTACGGAATTCGTGAGGGTCGGACGATAATTGGATTAAACGAGCATTGGATTGGCTGGGTATCTCTCCCGCTTCATATTGACGATAGCTATTGGCTCCAAAGCCCAACACTTCCGACATTTTGGAGGCCGAAAGTCCGTATTGCTCCCGAATAGTTTTAATTTCTGTGACAAAAGGTATCGAATACTTTGTGCGGTACTGATTTTGAACCTGATTAAAATTCAATTGTGCAAAGGCTTCGTCTTCAAACTGTTCGTTGGTATCTTCGCAGCGCCAGGCATGAAAACAAATCCTGAACTCTTCTTTTCTGTAGCTCATTGCTCTCCATTCTTTCTGAACAATCATTTCTTTACCTGTAAATGGACTTTGCATAATGTGTGTTATTTGAGAGGGTAAACAATAGGATGTTCTGCAATATGAAACGAGATACAAATTACTTCCCTGTTTGGGATGCCCATGGTTACTTTGATATAGATTTCCGCACCTTTTACGGTTTTACCAAACACCCACATGGGTAACATTCCACGCATCTTTTCTTCCAATGGACCTTCGGAATAATCCTCGGGTTTCAAATCCAGTATAATTTCTTTTCGCTTATTGGGCGAAAGCTCCAAATCATGAAGTGTTTGCGCATTTTTCGATCGGTCATCAAGTATCAGAATGCCACTCCAACCGGCCTTGAATTTTAGCTCTTTCAGGTAACGCTCTACTTCGTCTTTGGTGGCCATAATTATTGATGCTGCAAATGTATGTATAATGATGAATAGTTCAACTTTAAAGTTGAACTATTTAGATTAATTTAGCATAAATACAACTATCGTTAGGTGTATTGTTAGTTGTATCCCTTTAAGTTGAATTCAGCATCAATTTAAAGTTTATTTCTAGTTTTTATTCCCCATACTTCTCCACAGGCTCAGCCGCTATCAATCCAACCATTTCATCCACACTTGTGCTGATTAAAGTCGAACTATGGTTGTTGAGCGAAGTCGAAACAACCTGCCCATTCATAAGCATTGGCAACAACCAATCGCGAAGGGAGGCGAGTTGGATGTTTTCTTTTTCTAGTAAATCTTGACGGTTAAAAATTGAAGAAACAGTTTCTGTATATTTATTTATAATTGCTTTGCCAGCTAAGATAATGAAAATTGATTTTAATGTTGAAGCTGAAACTTCTTTAAATGTAGAACCAACTGCATTATTCTCAATTGTTGGAATCATATTCATTATTGAATAATATACATATTCTGTTGAATATCCTTTGTTTGGTACAAATGATTTGAATCCTTGATTTGTTGTTACAATTTCTCTTGAAATAGCCAAATATCCTATTGGTGCTCGTGAACTTAATAAAATCGTTCCTTTTGGCATTACATTTAACGAAGCTGCTTTTTTACCTTCATCACTAACATCCAACTCACCTTTTGTTATGAATTTGTTACCCTTATTTAAAGATAAATCTTTTGGGGTAATCCAAGCAATACCATCATTAGTAAAGTATTCAGAAACTTCTCTAGGTGGAGTACTACCTCCAATTATTTCCCCTAAATCTGATAAAGTTCCTTTTTTCCACCCCTCCGGCACTTCTCTCTTCAACTCTTCATTCCAAACCATTTTACCACCACTACTTTTGTAGCCAAGCGGTTGGTCATTGACGGGGTGACTCGGAGTCACCCCGTCAATAGCAGCGGACACTGGGAAATCAAACTGCACAAACCAATAATCATACAGCGTTTTAGCCATCGCTTCCAACTCGGTATTGATGCGGTTATTGAGGGCAATTTTGGAATCTAAGGAAATTAATAGCTCAGCAACCAGTATTTGTTCTTGAATAGAAGGAATACGAATTGGGAAGTTAGGAAGTTCAGTCAATGCTATACGATCAACTGTAGAACCACTAATTTTATGTGAAACAATTGTATGTTGGAATTTAGGAGACAGATATGCATATAACAAATATTCCGAAATCACCTTGCCTCCTTTTGGTCTAAGAATTCCCATTCTACGACCAAGACAAGCGCGAATTCCATCAGGCATTAAAGCAGCTTCTCCTAATCTTGTTTCATAAGAAAATAGAATGTCTCCTTTTACGGGAGTAACACGTTTTGTCCATTTTACAAAATCAATTTCACTTAGAAAAGCAGATTGAGTAAGGTCTAGTCTGCCTTTAATCAGACTAGAAATACTCAAATAATAGCAACCATTTTCCGTTTTTGTAGGAGTAGCATGTGGACCGTCAAATATGTCTGCAATTTCACCAATTGTTTTCTCTTTGTTACTCATTTTTCCCTCCTCCCATTTTTCTTTTTAAATCTTTTCCTTTTGCTGTTAGGCGGTATTTTTGCTGTTTGCTTTGTGGTTTATCTGGCAAAGTCATTTCAATTAAACCGTGATTTATTGCTGGTTGTATGTAATCAGATACAAAATATGCTCGATTTGTCAGTTTTAGTTTATTCATTATTTCCAAACGTGATTGATCGTTATCTATTACAGAAATAAGCTTTTTAACTTGTTCGCTATCATGTATGCTATCATGTATGGTATCATGTATGGTATCATGTATTGTATCATGTATGGTTGTAGCTGCTACTTGTTCGGTTACTTGTTCGGTCGGAGTTTTAATTACTTGTTTATCAGCAGTATCTACTTGTTCGGTGGCATTTACATCATGTACGGTAACATGTTCGGTAACAGCATCTACTTGATGGGTTACTTGATGGGTAAAACTTGTATCATGGTCGGTAACATGGTCGGTAGCATGTTCGGTAACATCGGTAATACTCTGTTTATCAATAGTATCTACTTGTTCGGTAGCATTTGCATCATGGTCGGTAACATGGTCGGTAACAGCATCTACTTGATGGGTTACTTGATGGGTCATTTGCAGATATTCATCTTCGAAAGGGAAAACTATTTCAACAAAATTTTCGGTTAAATGAAAAATATCAGCTTTGTAGGCATGTAATATCCTGTTCATGCCCGAACCCAATTGCTCCACTAGTTCCAAATCGCGAAACACCCGCATTAGCTCCCTGTTGCGGGGCATGGAGCGTCCTCCAAAAAACTCTTCTACGGATAAACCCTCAACCAAACCGCCATAAGAGGTTATCACCAATCGGTCGGCGTAAATTTCCACTACGGGTGGCACTTCGCGCGTATAATCGTTGTGTACCACAGCATTGATAAAGGCTTCACGCAAAGCTATTTTATCAATCATTCGTCGTTCCAGCCGTTTTGCTGCTCCTGTTATTTTAGTGAAAGTTTTATTCTCTATTTCCAGTTTGTCCAACACCCGTTCGGTAGCTTTTACTAGCGAACAAAAACCGTATTCTTCGTTTTCTATCAAGTCACGTTTGTCTGTTCCCGAGTATTTAGCCACTTTAATGGAAACGCTGTTTACATCGGCAAGCAAGTAAGCCACATAATTAAACTTGCCATCCGAAGTGTACAGGTCGAGATTTTGCAAAAACGATTCGTTGAGTTGAAAACCTCGTTCTTCGTAATAGATTTTCAACTGTGCAAAACTATGATTGGCATAGCGTGGCGAAACGATATTGCGCAACGAATTACGAGTACGGGATGCGTAAAGCTTGTCAATCATGGCAATATCCATTTGTTTCACTCCACTTCCTATTCGCATATAACAACCAGCAGGCGACATGCCCATCGACTTGATATAATAGGGCTTTTCTGTACCACTCGAAACCACAATGTGAATCACCGTTTTTTCGTTCATCTCTTCGGTATAGACATCAAAAAGTCCTAAACAAGTAGGCGAAATATTATTCTTGATGCGGTCGGTAATGGCAAGTTGCGTTTTATCTATATTTTCAACGCCAATAACCGTTCCATCGTCTTTCACACCAATATAAATATCGCCTCCAGTCTTCGAATTGAGGAATGAAACCACTACCTTTTCCAATTTTTCATTGAGAATGGATTTGAACTCCACTTTTTCGTTTTCAATCATTTTCTCATTCATACCTCAATCCTCCCAATTGTTTCTGAATTTCCACTTCCAATGCTTTTGATTCCGCAAAAAGGCTGTTTAAATTGCTTTTAAACGCTTCCATTTTATCGTCAAATTCGGCAGCAGTAATATCGGTATATTCAATTTTCACCTCAAAATACTGCCCTGCACTAAAGCTGTAGTTTTTCTCTTTTATTTGGTCGTACGAAAGTACCACTGTAAAATCATCCATCACTTTGCGTTGATTAAAGGTGTCGATAATCAGTTGTTCTTCGTCCGCAGACAGTAATGTTTTCTGGTTTTTGCCATCCTTTACGGTTGTTCCCAACTTGGAAGCATCCATCAGCACGATGTCGCCTTTGGTATTACCTTTGTCGATAAACAGCACCGACACATTGGTGCCCGTGGTGGCAAAGATATTACTTGGCATAGAGACCACACCACGCAGCATTTTCGATTCTATCAATCGTTCGCGTATTTTCCGTTCTATCCCACTTTGGGCGGTAATAAAACCTGTGGGTACTACTATGGCTGCCTTGCCGTTTGGTTTCAGCGAAAACATAATGTGCTGAATAAACATCAGGTAGATGGACATGGATTCCAACTTGGCTTTGGGCACATTGGGTATGCCGGCAAAGAAGCGTTCGTTGTTGGCTTTGGTGTCGAGGTCCGCGCTAAAGTCCGAGAAATCGAGCTTAAAAGGTGGGTTCGATACTATAAAGTCGAACTTCATCAGGCTGCCATCTTCATCCCTATGGTAAGGGTCAAGTATGGTATTGCCTTTTACGATATTGGGTATGGAGTGAACCAGATTATTCAATATCAGGTTCAGTCGCAATAGGTTGGACGATTTCTGCGAAATATCCTGCGAATAAATGGTGCATTTGTCCTCGCCAATTTGGTGTGCCAGGTTCATCAGCAACGAACCCGAACCCGCCGAAGGGTCGTTACAACTTACATTGCTTACTTCGCCCTGCACCAAACACTTGGCCATAATAGCAGCCACCGAGTGCGGCGTAAAATACTCGGCATATTTACCACCACTGTTGGTGTTGTAGTCTTTTATCAGGTATTCGAATATGGTAGCAAAGAAATCGAATTTTTGCGAGAAGATGGGCTCAAAACTAAAGCCAACCAACTTGTTGATAATGGCTTTACAGAACTCATCCCTATTGTCGGTCACGTATTTACTAATATTTTCGAACAGCACCAGTTTTTCACCGCCATTGGTCAATACCGAAAAAATATCAATGTTCTCTTTGGCAATGCTGGTGAGAGTGTTATCAAATATCTCGTCGAACTTGGCTTCGTTTTGTCGGGCAAAGAGCGACGAAATAAACTGCTCCGGCTGAAACCTTGCGGCACTTTCGCTCATTTGCATCAACAGCATTTCGTAGTCGTCGGCCGAATAAGCTTGTATGGCATCCTGCAAATTTTCGGCTTGTGCCAGTTTTGGTTCTATTTTCTTTATCTCGTGTATAAACTTATCATTCAGGAATTTATATAAAAATACCTGCGTAATGATTTTAAACTCATTCCCATCATTGCCCAATCCATAATTGGCACATATACTCTTTAGGCTATCAATCAGCGCCTTGGTCTCTCTTTCAAATTCAACGGTTGTCATTTATTTGTTTTGTTTTTATCGTTTTATTATCCCAATGGGATTATATGTATTTATCTTTTATTGATATCTTGTTCTAGAATTAGTTAAGACTAAATTATTGCTTGCGTAATATGTAATAAAAGAAGATAGGAACTTTTTGGTTTTTAAGACTTGGAAAATCTGAGAGAATCTCAGTTTTCGGAAGATCTTTGTAAGTAAATTCTTTTTTTTCAACAATAATAAACTTGTTTTCTTCAATTGCCTTTTCAAGTTTTTTGAGGGGATGCTTAAAGGTTTCTATCACTATCTTATTATTTGAATATGACAAATTCGTGCTTTCGTACTTATGAAGTGGGTGTACATCTGAAATCAAACATTCCCCTTTCGATTTAATTGTGGCAGCAAATAATCGAAAAGCGATTTCAATATTTGAAATGTTTGATAAAACTCTGTTACAAATAATCCAATCATATTTACTCCTTAACTCAATCAGATTCAACAGGTCATATTCAATACAATTTAGTTTGTTCTGAATTATATAAGGTTGATATTTATTCATACATATATCAAGCATCGACCGACTTATATCAAGTGCTGTAACAGTATGCCCTTTTTCCAAAAATATCGAAAGATTATTTCCAGTTCCAGTCCCAACATCAAGCCCATTGCTTTTTTGTAAAGTACGTGCCCATTCTTCTATAACTGGATATTCATATGCTTTCCAAAACTTTTGCCATTTCCAATCATCATAATATTCTGCTATGATGTTATAACCATCTCTTGCTGAATAAACTATATCATTCATTTCTTCTTATTTATTCTTTTAATTACATTATCTAAACTATCAACTTTTTGAGATAATCTTTGGATTAATTGATACTCAGAAGTTTTTAATTCCGCTTCTTTCTTTTCTTTAATTGCATCTTGTGCAACAACTTCTAATTTATATTTCTCTGTTGTTGTAACCAAACCAGTTTTATCCCATATCCATTTTGATATAATTGGCTCTAAAGTTGCGAAAATAATTAATACGGCAATTATAATACCTCCAAAAGTTATTTTCTTTTGGATAACTGTAGATGTGTTTTTTAATACGTTATCTTCTATGCCTTGGATATTCAAAAATGTCTTTTTAAATTTAATTGCATTTTCCGACAGTTTAAATTGGTAGTCATAATCTGTAATTATCTCATTATAAGGATTTATAGGATTGTTTTTGAGTTCAAAGAAATTTATTTTTGCAATTGCTTGATCTTCTTTTATGATTACTTTTTCTGCGGAAAAATTCACTAAATAGCAACTCGCAAAACCTTCATAACCCGATTCAATCATACTTGAATTTATCAATAATATACCTTTATTAGACATTGAAAATAAACCACTGTATGAAGCTGTAATATTTTGTGGAATTTTGAATTTTTCTTTTGATTGTACAATTATTATTTCTGATGGTTCTAATACATAAGATTTTTGAACCCCTTCAACAAATTCACCTGTACTTGGTACAATAATTTCACCAACTCTTATTTTATAAGAAGAATTTTTCAAGGACAATGGCTCAAATGAACTTATCATCTGATGATTAGTTACATAATTCTGAATATCTATATTGCTTAATATCATAACGTTAAAATTTAATTAGATTACTCCATATATCCTTTATATTCCTTTATAGCAAACACTTCCTGAATGTTATTTGCAGATTTTATTCTTGTGAGTAAAGTTTCGAAATATACAAAAACATCATCTATGTGATCTAGTGTAGGATTCTCAGCCAGTTCGTTTGTTATTTGTTCTATTGAGAACAATAGGTAGTGGCGCAAATGACCTGCAAGTAGAAAAAGGTCTACTGTGCTTCTGCCTTCGTGAACAAGTTCATTCCGAACCCGATATATACGAGTTAAGTGTTGCTCTAATCGATTAATATGCTGTTCAAGTGAACTCTTCAATTCTTTACTGTCATTAAATGTAGATATACAGGATTTAAATCGAGTTCTCACAAGAGGGTTTAACCCATCACAATTTGTAGTATTAGCAGGGATTAAATCATTAACATTCAAAGTTACGCCTGCTCTAGTTATAGAACTAAGGAGATAATTTGTTTTTCTCTGCCAATAGAAGACTCCATTAATAGCCACAAAGTAAGATTTTATTCTCTTTATGGAATCTTCTTCTGTATCAACAGCAGAAAACAATTGTTCAAAACCAATCCAATAATTAAGAATTTTATGTTCAACTTCAACAGAGTCATTTCCTAATTTGTAGAATCTAATAGCTGATTTTATTTTTTCTCTAGCAACCGAATCTTCTTTCATTAATTTGAAATTATCAATGAAACGATAAAACTCAGGTTCTTGATATTGATAAAAACCGTCTAAATTCTCCTCAATAGGCCAAAATCTATATAATCTTGAAGTAGAATGAATTATGAGTGATTGTTTCTCGATAATTATTTTATTTTCGCTATCATGTAATACATTAAGTTCAATGGTCTCAGATACAATTTGTAGTGCTTTTCTTAAAGAACACCGAAAGTCTAAACTTTCAATTTGTACAAGAATGTATTGTTCATCATTTGATTTCTCTTGAAATTTATCATTTATATATTCTTTATCCTTAAATTCTGCTGGGAATTCTGCTAGAACTTGTAATAAGTTTGAAGCAAGCCTTAAGTTTTGATTCAGATTGCATTTTATTTTAAAGATTACTTCATAATTATCCTTAGCCTTTTCAAAGCTGTCTTTTATTCCACCAAATACCTCATCTATTGTTTTACCTCTTTTAATTTGGTTGAGTCCATATCTTAAGTTGTCAACGATATATTTTCTTGAATAACCATGAAATATTAACTGAGAAATTAACCAACTTGCATATAAATCTATTTGATGATATTCTTGCCCGTTATCAGTTTTTAGTGATTCATTGACTTTTTCAAGTAAAACATTTTTTAGATTCTTATTTTCAAAGCAAATTGTCCTTGAAATCATAGAAAGTGTTCTATTCTTCTTTCCATCTCTACAAGATTTGAGTAAATCACCAATTTGTTTTTGAGTAAAACTACCAAAACTGAACACTTTATCTAAATCTTTGTTCTTTATTAAAGATTCTGCTTCATCAATAATAGAAGTAATTGTAGGATCAAAGTGTTTTATTCTTTTTTTGTTTAATCTTTCAATACTTCTTTCTAATTCATCAAATATGGTATAAGGATTGTGTAGATTAACTCTATAACTATCAAAAGTCTTCTTATGTAGAAGTTCAAGAGCTCTATCAAAAAAATATTTACTAGAATTATTCATATTATTAGAATATATATTATCTTTGTCGTCAGAAAATAATTTCAATTAAAGATATAAGACGGGAGACAGCAGTTACGAACATTATCCGTTAGGAGTTTGTAGTT
>JBAXAD010000008.1:0-45246 GCA_037142715.1 Paludibacter sp.
GCCCCGCAACGTCAAAGGAATTTGAGTTAGAGATGCGGCTGCCATGGCGGTAGAAATGCCTGGAATTGATTTCACCGAGACGCCATTACTTTTCAGATATTCAATTTCTTCGCCACCGTGGGCAAAAACCATCGGATCACCACCTTTGAGTCGCACGACTTCTTTTCCTGCCAACGCAGCATCAAGCATGAGTTGATTTATCTCATCCTGCTCATGACTGTGACAATGACTGCGTTTTCCAACATATACTTTATCTGCTTTATATTTTTCTAGAAAAGCATGATCCACCAAATCATCATGAAAAATAATATCAGCATTGGCAATGGCACGCTCTCCACCAATAGTTAACAAATCAGGATCGCCCGGTCCAAAACCAACCAAAGTTACTTTGCCGTTATTTTTATTTTCTAAATCAAATTCTGGTGTATTATTGTTCAAAATGCTCATAGTGTTATTGTTGGCTTATGCCAATCTTTTCAAAATCTCTTGGCCTTGTTGCCAATCTCCAAATCCCGACTGGTCATTAATATGCCCGGCATCTCCAATGTTCACGAAATCGCTGCCCCAATTCTCTGCATATTCAGCTGCACGGTTCAACGTTGCCCAATGGTCGTTTGTACTAGCAACAACTATCGTTTTGAAATTGATTTTCTTTGTTGGAATAGAGTCAAAAAGGGTCACATTCAATTTGTTTTGCAGCCGTTCCACATCGGGCGGTGCTACCAGTAATGCTCCCTTAATTTTCCGTTGGTAATTGTTTGCCCAATATGCAAGGGTAGGGCAACCCAAACTATGTGCCACCAGCACCACATTCTCGGGGTCATAACCAGCAATTGCTTTATCTATGTTGGCAGCCCATTCTTGTATATTCGGTGCATCCCAATCTTTTTGAATGATGCGCTGGAAGTTTTCCCCCAATTTCTCAAAATGTGATTGCCAGTGTTCTGGTCCTGAACCTCCATAACCGGGAATTATAAAATAGTGTATCATGTCTTCTAAAATTAGCTTAAGTTCTTACTAAATTGAACAGTGCAAAATTCCATAATTTTCATGACCTACACAATCGCACAATGATGGTAAATTTATACCTTATTCATGGTACTTAAATAATTGATAATTAACAATGAATAATTTATAAGACGTAGTTAATGATTACTTTACGAATTAATATATCAATAATTAATCTCAACTACTTAGATATGAAGCGTTCCATCTTCAAATAATTTGCTGATTTGGTTGCGAATATCAACCGATTGATAGGCATTTCGAGCATTTGTGCCCACTGAAATGGTAACATGCTCCTCTTTATGAATGGCTGGCGAAACAAAATCGCACAACATCGGCGCATCGCACACGCTGGTGAGAATTCCTAATTCCTCAGCATCTACTTTTACCTGGGCATTCAACTCATGGTTTCCTGTGCAGACGTACACCAGAAAGAAGCCTTCCAAGTCACTTTTTTCGTATTCTTTTTCGATAAAAGTATATGGTAATTTCTTTATTTCCTCTGTAAAATCAGGTGAAATAACGGTTACATTCGTCACAAATCGAGCCATAATGGTTCCTTTGTGAGTAGCCACTTTTCCACCACCAATAAGAAGGATTTTTTTATTGGTGACATTGATGGAAATGGGCAGAAATAGTAGGTCTTCTCGTTTCATATGTTCAACTAAGAACCCCTAGCCCCTAAAGGGGAACTAAGTTAGTATTGATTTTTAATTAGTTTACTTTGCAAAAAATATGTAGAATGAACTTGCCTAATACCCCTTTAGGGGCTAGGGGTCTATTCATGAAAGTTCAAACCGGCAGTTGTGGCTTTGATATATGCTTTGCGTATTACAAAGTCACCAAAATGCTCGTCGGTATTTCTATGTTTAGAATAATCTTCAAGAATTGGTTTTAGCGTTGCAATAATTTCATCTTCACTCAGCATTTCTTTGTACAATTTATTCAATCTTTCGCCGGTAAAACTGGCGCCCAAATACAAATTGTACTTGCCTGGTGCACGGCCCACAAAGGCAATTTCAGCCAAGAATGGTCGTCCGCAACCGTTGGGGCAACCTGTCATGCGAATGGTAATTGGAACTTGCAGCAACCCGTTGGCTTCTAACACAACATCCAATTTATCCACCAATGTTGGTAAATACCGCTCGGCTTCGGCAAATGCCAATGCACACAATGGTAATGCAGCACATGCAATTGAGTTCTGGCGAAGTTGTGAAAGGCTGTTGCCATCCACGATATTGTATTCTTTCAGCAACTTTTCAATGGCTGGCTTTTCTTGTTCGGAAACTTGTGCGATAATCACATTCTGATTTCCGGTAAGGATGAAAGTTCCTGCATGTATTTTGGCAATTTCGCGAATGGCAGTTTTGGCTAGGTAATTATTTTTATCCACCAATTTTCCACCTTCCACAAATACGCCATAATGCCACAATCCGTCTTCACTTTTTGTCCATCCATATTTATCGCCCAGCGTTTCAAACTTATAGGCTTTGTTTTGTTCCAATTTCAAACCGTGGGTGCGTTCCAGTTCTGCCTTGAAAAAGTCCAGTCCCAAGCGGTCGATGGTATATTTCAGACGGGCATTTTTGCGCTCGGAACGGTTTCCATGGTCACGTTGAAAAACGAGAACCGCCTCGGCTGCCTCAACAATTTTTTCTTTTGGAAAATAACCCACCACATCAGCCACGCGCGGATAAGTGGCATTATTGCCAAATGAATAAGCCATTCCGCCACCTACAGTCAGATTATATCCTATCAACTCTCCATTTTCAACAATGGCAATAAAGCCAAGGTCATTCGACAAAACATCAGAGTCGTTGCGCGGTGGGATGGCCATCGCAATTTTGAACTTACGGGGCAAATAATGCTTTCCGTACAACGGTTCTTCTTCCTTCTCGCCACCTTCAACCAATTCACCATCCAACCAAATTTCATGATAAGCATTGGTTTGGGGCGTTAAGTGCGCCGAAATACGACTAGCATCATTGGCCACTTCACCGTGAATTGGCGATTCGAAAGGATTGGCCGAACTCATCACGTTGCGGTTCACATCACCGCAAGCAGCAATGGTATCCAATAACGATTGGTTGATTTCCTTAATCGTTGTTTTTAGATTACGTTTTAGCACGCCATGAAACTGAAATGCCTGGCGCGTAGTCAGTTTCAATGTTTTATCGGCATATTTATCCGACAATTCATCCATTGCCAACCATTGCGCAGCCGAAGTTACTCCTCCAGGTACCCGCACGCGAATAAGAAAACTGTACAGCGGTTCCAACTTTTGGTGTTTACGTTCTTCGTCTAAATCCCTGTCTTGTTGTTGGTAAGTGCCATGAAACTTGATAAGTATTTGGTCTTCTTCTCGCAATGCGCCAGTTAATGAGTCGTTTAGACTTTCTTTGATGGTGCCGCGAAGGTAATTGCTATTCTCCTTTAAAATTTCAAAAGTGGAAACAGGACCCCTAGCCCCTCCCGCTGATGGCGGGATAAATTGCGGGGAATCGGAGTTAGTATTGGTTTCTATATTTTTATCCATTGTTATTTACTAAAGTTTAAGTCGAAGTTAATGTTTAATAATACTTGCATAATTCCCCTTTAGGGGCTAGGGGTTCTTTGTAGGGATTCTTTGTGGTGCGATTCTCAATACACATCCATTTGCAAACGTCTTTCTTTCTGCAAATTATCAATATATTCCTGCGCTCTTTCTGTGCTTTTAGAAGCATGTTTTGCCACAATAGCCACCAAGGTATTTTGCACATCCTTCGCCATTTTCTTCATGTCGCCACAAATATAAACGTGCGCTCCTTCTTCCAGCCATTGATAGATTTCAGAAGAGTTTTGCATCAATTTATCTTGCACATATTGTTTGTTGGCACCATCTCTCGAAAAAGCCACATCCATTTTTGTCAATGCGCCCGATTTGATAAATTCTTGCCATTCAGTTTGGTACAGAAATTCTGATTCGAAGTTTCTGTTACCAAAAAACAACCAACTCTTTCCTCTGGTCTCCGACAATTCGCGATGTTGTACAAAAGCACGATAAGGCGCAATTCCTGTTCCAGCTCCCACCATTATTATTGGCACCTGGTCATATTTTGGCAGTCTAAATTCTGGATTTGGTTCAATAAAAACAGGCACATGTTCGTTTGCCACCGCCACTTCCGACAGAAATGTGGAGCAAGTTCCTTGTTTTTCGCGTCCTGAGTTTTTGTAATTTACCACGCCTACCGTAAGATGCAATTCTCCCGGATTGGCTTTGGGACTAGACGAAATGGAATAATAACGCGGCTGCAAAGGGCGGAGCAACTTGATAAGTTGTGTTGCATTTACAATTGCCGGATAGTCCTGAAATAAATCCACGATATCACGTCCATCAAGGTATTCCTTGAATTTTTCGGACTCTTTGGACAATGCTTTTAATTCTTCATTGGGCGCCAATTCCAAAAATCGTGTCACTACATCAATAGTGATTTTCGATAATTCGAAATCACGATAAAGTGCTTCGTTCAGCGATTTCTTATTTCCGTTCACAACCACCAGTTCATCAGCATTCAGCCCCGTAACTTGCAATACTTCTTGTATCAAAGTGGCAGGATTTACGGGCATCACACCTGCGGCATCCCCTGGTTCGTATTCCAAGCCATTTTCTGGTGTACTTAGTTCTATATGTATGGTTTGGCGGTCGGAACCTTTGCCGTGAAGTTGTACTTTTTCAAAAATTGGAGCTGAATAAGGATTGGTTTTGCTGAAACGTTCAACTTCAACTTCAACAGATTGTTTCTTCCCAGCACCTGCCATGCGAAACTGAGGTGAAGTTTTCTCGGCCACTTCGCCACTATTAAAAACTGGCAAAGTATTTTTTATCCATTCGTCAGCAATTGTTGCAAAATCAAAATCGCAGGCCAAAATAGGCACAAGGCGTTTGGCACCCAGCTTTTCTAATTGTTCATCAAAATCTTTTCCTGTTTTGCAGAAATGGAAATAAGAAGAATCGCCCAAACCAAGCACTGCGAAGTTTACATCCGTCAATTTTGGTGCGCGTGAACCGTGAATGAAATCATACAATTCTTTGGCAGCAAAAGGAGGAACCCCTTCGCCATGAGTGGAAACGATGACCAGAAGGTTTTTCTCCGTTTGTAAATCACGCGGTTTATAGTTAGCCATGCTTTTTATTTTGGCATCAATTCCTTGCTCTAGCGCAATTTTCAATGCCTTTTTAGCCAAACCTTCACCGTTTCCAGTGCGTGTTCCGTATAGAATGGTCAATACGGGTTTTGTATTTTCAGCGGGTAGCTTCTCAACTTCATTTTTCTGAAAATCATTGTTTTGTGATGATACTCCAGCTAAATAGCCTGAAGCCCAAGCCAATTGTTCTTTTGTTAAAGAAGAGGCAAATTCAGTTAATTGTTGAATCTGTTCTTGTGATAATGATACAGAGGTGTTTTTATTCATTTCTAGTTATTTTCCCGCTTGCCCAAAAATATTTCTGGTTATTATGCCTTTTTAATCAGCACTTTCCAAAAATCATTTTCTTGTAATACGGATTTAATTTCGTGCCCTTCATTTCTAACGGAACCCGGCACATTTTGAATGGGTTGCCCGTCGTCTAGCCAAATTTCCAGTAAGTCTCCCGACTTTAACGCTGAAAGTTCAATTTTTGTTTTCACAAAATTCATTGGACAAGCAACACCGCGGAAGTCTTTGGTTTTAATTTCTTTATTTTCAGATATTTCAGTTGTAATTTTGGTCTCAACAATTTTCAATGCATTTTTAAATTGCAAGGAATCATCCATACCAGCATACAAACTTACAACTACATTTGCCAAGTCAAGCACTTCTTGTTTTCTGCCAATAAAATCAGCTTGAGCATTGGCTTTTGCTGACTCAACCAATGGAATGTATGATTCATTTACTAAACCTTCGTTGATAAATTTATCAATAAACAAGGTGAATGTTTCGGCAGTTGTTTTTGGTTCTGCACCTTTGGTAACCAACAACATGCGAGAAGCAGAAAAAATTACATCGTATAATATGCGGTTGATTTTAGTTGCATCAGTTTCCACTTCCAACAACTTAATTCCTTCGTTGATGAACTTCAAATCCACATCAATCATATCAAACAAACCTGCAGAACATTCCGCTGGCCCTTTGTTGGCGACTGAGAATAGCTCTTCGCTTCCCCAATCATAATAGTAATTTTTATCGTCAGCAAAGCTAGGAACATCTTTGTATTTTTCAACCAACGAAAGTATGTTTTCTTTGCCACCATTATCTAAATAATTTCTAAATGTGGCAAATTTGCTTTTATCAGCAATATAATCGGCCAAAATATCTTCCGTAAATTGTGGTAAATCCTTGGCACTTATCACGCCAATAGCTTCACCCAACTGTGGATTTTCGGCTTTTGTAGCTCCAACAAATACATTATAGGCAGCATACATGCGCTCATTTCTGCCTACACGACCAGCAAAACCTATGTCGGACCAGATTTGCTGCGCACATGAATTCGGACAACCTGAAAGATTGATTTGCAATCCACTTACTTCTTCCAAATTGAGTTTGCTTTTACCCAATTTACGTCGCAATGCGGAAGCCGCACCTTTGGTATAACAAATTCCCAACCTACAAGTATCTGCACCTGTACAAGAAACCACATTACTCGCCACCCACGGTTGTGTAATGTTGATGTTTAAAGATAAAAGCAATTGGTAAAGATTGGGCAAATAAGCTTCAGGTATATTGCGCAATTGCAATTGTTGACGCGCAGTGAAACGCAACACATCATTGCCGAAACCATCAGCAAATTCGGCAATTTTCAACAATGTATCGCTGTCAGTATTCCCATTTTCAAAAGGAAGCACCACAGTAAATAAACCTTCTTGTCGTTGATTATTAACGTGTTTTTGTTTCCAATCCTGAAACTCAACACTCTCATTTTTCAACGCTGCAAAAGTAGGTGTTTTGATTTCAAATACCAAATCACTTGCTGCATAAACATAGTTTTCTTTTTCCTTTATTTCATTGTAATAATTGAAAAATAATTCTTTGGTTTTTTCTTCACCTTCTTTGAAGAAAATATAGCGAATACGGGCTTTGTGCTTATTCTTTCGGTTGCCATGGTTGTTGAAAAACCTTTTGGCAGCAATGGCAATGTTGAACAATTCTGCTTCAGGTGCAAATTCGAACAATTCCCAACCCAGAGTAGGATTTGAAGCCACCGAACCACCAAGATATACCTTAAAACCTCGTTTTCCGTCTTTAATTTTTGCAATAAAACCCAAATCATTTATCACTGCAAAATCTACATTCTGCTCACTGGTCGAAAATGCTATTTTAAGCTTGCGAGGCAATGTAAATGAATCCGGTTCAGCAATTAATCTAGTCGTCAAATCAACGGCATACGGCAGCACATCAAATACTTCGGAGGTGCTAATACCGCTATTTACATCCACCAAAAAGTTACGAACCGTGTTTCCTCCACCACCTTTCGACGATAATTCCACTGTTTGCAATTCGGGCAAAATCGTTTTTACCTGGTCAATGCTAATATTGTGTATTTGAATCTCTTGCCGGGTGGTGATGTGCAACAAACTTGACTGATGACTATGTGCAGTAAGCGCTACTTGCTTTAACTGCTCTGGGCTGATAAATCCTCCGGTGCAACGAATGCGTACCATATAAGTTCCATCCTTTCTTTGCTCATAAATGCCCATGGGCACACGGTTTCCCTTAAACTTTATGGGTTCAATTTTCCCTTGATGAAAATCATCAATCAGCGTTCCGAAATATGCAATATCCTCAGTAAGTGTGGTTGGTAATTTGTACATAATGATATATTTAGATACCTTTTTATGGTATATAACAAGAAATAAATTTGATTCTAATTTGTTGATGCAATGACCTTATCTTTTGTGCAATCCACATTCTTTTTGTTCGGGATTTTCCCACCACCAGCGACCGGCACGAATATCTTCGCCCGCTTCAATGGCACGTGTACATGGTTGACAACCAATACTTGGAAATCCTTTGTCGTGGAGTTTATTGTAAGGAACTGAATTCTTTTTGATATAATCCCACACTTCTTCTTCGGTGAAATTGATGAGTGGATTGAGTTTTATCAGTTGATTTGCTTCATCCCATTCTACCAACTGCACCGCTTGTCGCGTAACGGATTGGTCTTTGCGCAGACCGCAAATCCAAACTTCAAGTCCTTCGAAAGCACGTTTCAAAGGTTCCAGTTTCCGCACTCTACAACATGCTTTCCGTTGTTCTATTCCAGCATAAAACAAGTTGATGCCTTCCGCTTTCACCAATTTTTCTACTTCCTTGTAGTCAGGAAATTGCACATCAAGTTTTATGTCGTAACGGATATTTGTTTTATCAATCAAACTGTAAGTCTCTGGAAACAAGCGACCCGTATCTAATGTAAAAATACGGGTAGACTTATCAATACCAACAATTAAGTCAGTAAGCACCTGGTCTTCTATGCTTAGGCTCGACGACAATGCAATCTGACCTTTGTATACTTTCAGGAAATAAGTCAGCACCTCTTCGGGCGACTTTCCTTCAAATTGTTTGTTGAGTTGTTCAATGTTGTTCATGGTCATTTTTTTGATTTATTCATTCCGCATCGTGCGGAATCCTCCCGCATGTTGTATTATACATTCCGCACGATGCGGAATCGTCTAGCAAACTGTTTTATACATTCCGCATCATGCGGAATCGTCTAGCAAGTTATATTATCAATTCCGCACGCTGCGGAATCGTCTAGTAAACTGTTTTATGAATTCCGCACGCTGCGGAATTCATAAAACACATTTTATCGTATTGTCCATTCGCCAAAGCGCTAAATCCGTCATTTGTTTAGAGCCTTGAGTTTTATGTAATAACGCATATTTGTTTTGTCAATCAAACTGTAAGTCTCTGGAAACAAGCGACCAGTATATAATGTAAAAATGCGGGTAGACTTATCTATGTAATTTTAAAAAATGTTTAAGTCGAATGAACTTGCATAGTTCCCCCTTCGGGGGTTAGGGGGCTTTTATATCGTAAACGTTTCGTCTTCCAAATTGTGTACAATCATTCCTGCACCTACCGTTTCGAAAGTGTTTTCATCTATCAACACCAAACTCCCGGTAATTCTGTTTTCGCCGTACGAATCATACTTCAATGGCTTCAATGTTTTGATGGAAATGTGTGCAATATCATTTACCTTCACCGTTTTATCATCCAATATATTTTCCAATGTATTGATATTTACTTTGAAATGCACATCTTTAATGATGGCCAAAGTTTCTTCGGTGGCATGACGAATAATGTATTTTCCACCAACATTCAACGGTTTATGGTTTAACCAGCATACCAACAACGACACCACGCCACTAACGGTTGGTTTTGGTTCATCATTTTTTACAATGATATCACCTCTGCTTATGTCTACATTATCCGCCAGACGAATCGTTACCGATTGAGGCGTGAATGCTTCTTCCAATGATTTTGGACCTTCGTCGATGGCAATGATTTTCGATTGCGTTTTTGATGGCAGCACGGTTATTTCATCGCCCACTTTAAAACTTCCTCCGGAAATGCGACCTGCATACCCACGATAATCGTGAAATTCATCAGAATGTGGACGGATGATATATTGAACCGGAAAGCGCGCTGGCAGCTTGGTTTCATCTTTCCGTACAGGCAATGTTTCCAATAAATGCAACAAGGTTTCGCCTTTGTACCAAGGTGTTTTCGTTGAAGCATCCACCACATTATCGCCATCGCGTGCAGAGATTGGAATGAAAATCACGTTTTTCAATTTCAACTTTTCGGCAATTGCTTCGTATTCACTTTTGATAGTGTTGAAGATGGTTTCGGAAAAGTCCACCAAATCCATCTTGTTTACCGCCACAATTACATTTGGTATTTGCAACAATGATGCAATATACGAGTGGCGTTTGCTTTGTTCGATAATACCATTGCGGGCATCAATCAAAATAATGGCCACATCGGCAGTGGAAGCACCTGTAACCATGTTGCGAGTATATTCAATGTGTCCCGGAGTATCGGCAATAATGAATTTACGCTTAGGTGTAGCAAAGTATCGGTACGCCACATCGATGGTAATTCCTTGTTCACGCTCGGCACGTAACCCGTCGGTAAGCAAAGCAAGATTCACTTCCTCTCCCCCACCCAACCGTTTGCTGGCATCCTTTACGGCTTGTAATTGGTCTTCGAAAATTGATTTACTATCGTAAAGCAATCTCCCGATGAGCGTGCTTTTTCCGTCATCCACACTTCCTGCGGTGCTGAAGCGCAACAGCTCCATATCAAGATAACCCCCAACCCCTAAAGGGGAGCTGAGAGAACCCCTAGCCCCTAAAGGGGAACTGGAGTTAGTATCGTTTTGTATATTTTTCTTTAAGTCTTTCATGTCAAATAATTGTAATTATCATTAGTAATATTTCTTATCCCCCTTTAGGGGCTAGGGGTTCTCTTTCAAAAATATCCCGCTTTTTTTCGGTCTTCCATGGCTGCTTCCGAGCGTTTATCGTCGGACCTTCCACCACGTTCGGTTATGCGCGAACTGGCAATTTCCTCTATGATGTCTTCCAATGAATTGGCTGTGGAAATCGACAGTCCTGTACAGGTGATATCACCAATGGTACGACATCTCACTTTTTTTACTTCTACTTTTTCTGTTGGTTTGCGCGGCATTTCTTCCAATGCTGCGTACCATATTCCATCGCGATTAAACACTTCGCGTTCATGGGTATAATATAATGTTGGCAGTGGGATATTTTCTTGCAAAATGTATTGCCAAATGTCCATTTCGGTCCAGTTGCTGATAGGGAAAACACGGAAATGCTCGCCCAATTGTTTCTTGCCGTTGAAGATATTCCACAATTCTGGACGTTGGTTTTTAGGGTCCCATTGTCCAAACTCATCACGGTGCGAAAAAAAACGTTCTTTGGCACGCGCTTTCTCTTCATCTCGTCGTGCGCCACCTAAGGCAGCATCGAATTTATGTTGCTCCAATGTATCCAACAAAGTGACGGTTTGCAGTTTGTTTCTGCTTGCCGAATATCCTTTTTCTTCCACTGCCCTTCCGCTTGCAATTGATGCTTCCACAGAGCCAACAATCAAGTTTGCACCCAGCAGTTTCACCAAATCATCACGATACGTAATGGTTTCTGCAAAATTGTGTCCTGTATCGATGTGTACGAATGGAAACGGAATGGCAGCAGGATAAAATGCTTTATACGCAAGGTAAGCCATTACGATAGAGTCCTTTCCGCCCGAGAAAAGCAAGGCGGGTTTTTCGAATTGCGCCGCCACTTCACGGAGTATAAATATCGATTCGGACTCTAATTCTTTGAGGTGTGTGAGTTTATAGTTGCTCATATTTTTGTGTTTTGTGTTTTGTGTTCCGTGTTTCGTCAATCAACGGAAAAATATCTTTGTTTTTTTGGACTTGTATGATTTTTTATTCTATCATTTATGTTTCCCAATTCTGTTTTATTTTACGCTACAAAATTAGTGGATTCAAAATAATCCTACCATACCATTGAGTTGGTATTTATATACCCTGTTTACGGTATATAATTTAATACTACTTTTAATTATGGGTAGAATGTGGTTGCTTTTTATGTTTTTGATAATCAAGGTTGAATAATAGCAAAAGCTCCATACAAATCTTCTGACTTGGTTGGAGCTTTTTTGAGATATAAGTTTTATTCTAAAGTTCATTTTGTAGTTTCATGATTAGCTAAAAGCACCTTCCAGATACTTTTTTGTCAATTCCTGTTTTGGATTATTGAAGACTTCATCTGCAGGACCAGCTTCTATTACTTCGCCCAAATACATAAAAATTACGTGGTCGGCTATGCGCAAAGCTTGTCGTAAGGTGTGTGTTACCAATATTATGGCATAATCCTTTTTTAATTCTACGAACAATTCTTCTATATGACGACTAGAAATAGGGTCAAGTGCTGATGTAGCTTCATCGGCAAGGATAAACTCTGGTTCCACTGCCAATCCACGTGCCAGACACAAGCGTTGTTGCTGGCCAATAGATAGTTTCGACGCCGGAGATTTCAAGCGGCCTTTCACTTCTTCCCACAATCCTACCGCTTTTAGTTGTTTTTCCACCACCTCGTTCAATTTCTTTTTGTTTCTTAAACCATGCAATTTGCATCCAAAAGCGATGTTGTCGTAAATAGACATCGGAAGTGGACAAGGTCGTTGCGACAACAATCCCATTTTCTTACGGATTTCAGTAATTTCATTCTTGGAATCAAAAATGTCCAATCCATCTACCCAAATACTTCCATCAAATCTTACGCCTTCCGTATCATCTATCAATCGATTGAATGTTTTCAGTAATGTTGATTTACCACAACCTGAAGGTCCGATGATACAGGTTATTTTTTTGTCAGGTATCTCCAAGTTCACATTCTTGAGAATATGTGCCTTGTGGATATAGAGATTTAAGTTGCTCACTTTTAAGTCTGATTTATTGAGATTGAGATTTTCTTTGTTGTTGATATTATCATTCAAAAAAGAAAAATCTTCGGCCCAACTGGCTCTTGTGGAATTTATATATGGGTTTGATTTCATCTGATTATATTTTGTTTTTCGAAAAGTAAGACGCAAACAATCGCCCTAACAAACTAATAATTAAAACTATGATGGTGAGTATAAGTGCTGCTGCATACGCCCTGTCCTGCACACTGGCCGAAGGACTGCTCAGTTGAAAGAACACGGACAACGGCAAAGTTGCAGCGGGCGAACTGAGCGAAGTAGGAATACTGTCGGTAAATCCTGCAGTAAACATAACCCCTGCAGCATCACCTATGGCGCGACCTACCGATAGTAAAGTAGCGGTTGCTATTCCGGGTGCAATCTGGCGAATGACCACCATAATAGTTTCAAACTTAGTGGCTCCCAAAGCATAGGTTGCATCCAACAAATCTTTTGGTAAATGCTGTGCTACTTCGTCCATCGACCGGATAAATATTGGAATCACCAACAAAGTGATGACCAATATTCCACCTCCCAACGAAGTACGCATGCCCAGATATATCATGATGGTAAATGCAAATGCACCATAAACGATGGACGGAATACCAAACATGACATCGAATGCCAAACGTGCAATATATGCCAACTTAGAAGTTTTGGAAAGATAGACATTGAGGTAGAATACTACCGGAATACTTATCAATAATCCCAATATAGTGGAGCCCAGCACAATGTACAATGACCCAACAATGGCATTCAATATACCACCACCGCCACCGTTATAGTATCCACCTTCAGGTATTTTTGTAATCATATCCCAGTTTAGTGCCGGCAATCCCCGATGCAGTATGGTGTAGAGAATACTTGCCACAAATACGAATACCGCCAGAGTGGCAAGTATCATGATGAGTTTGATAAGTTTTTCTTCTATGAATTTTAGTTTCATGGTTTTGTTGCTTTTGACCCCCAAACCCCCTACTGGGGGCTTAAGACGCAGTATATAAATGATTATATTTTAAATGCTTTTCGTTTCCACGAGACGCATTATTTAAATCTACTTTCTATCCGATAAATCACGGCTCTTGAGGTGGTGTTAAATACCAAAACTACTATGAACAGGAAGAAGGCAGCCAACATCAATGCCGATTCGTATAAAGGTACCGACAACATTTCGCCATAATTGTTTGCTATCAATGCAGGCAGTGGATAACAACCGTCGAACAATGAATGGGGTAATGCAGGTAGATTTCCGCAGACCATCAACACGGCGATAGTTTCACCAAAAGCTCGGGATATAGCCAACATTACAGCAGCCAATATTCCGGGTAATGTTTTGCGCAATATGATTAACTTGCTGGTTTGCCAGCGGGTGGCTCCCAATGATAAGGCAGCGTCACGAAATTCGCGCGGTACTGCCGAAAATATTTCTACAAACAGACTTATCAGCAAGGGCAGTATCATTACTCCCAGCACTATTCCTCCCGAAAGGGTGGTGTAACCTGTGGAGTATTCTACAAAATGTGGGGCTAATTTCTCCGAGACCCAGGGCACAATCAGCAATATACCCCAAACGCCATATACTACGGATGGTATTCCGGCCAAGATATCCAGTGCCGGGAACACCCATTTCTTGACTGTTGGTTTTGAATGTTCGGTAAGGTATAACGCCGTGAACAATGATACGGGCAATGCCAAAATTACTGCTATACCTGTTACCCAAAGTGTTCCGGCAATGAAAGGAAGGAATCCAAACTCTCCTCTGCCCGGTTTCCATTCAGTACCTGAAATCAATTGCCAAAAGCTTTTTTCGGCAAAGATGGGTGCCGACTTTAAATACAAGCCTAACCCTATGAGAACCACCAGAAATATACACGCTACCGTAACGGTAAACATGAATCCTCCGGCAATCTTATTTTTTAATATTCTATTTGTCATTGTGTTATGTTTCTTGTAGAGACGCAAGGCTTGCGTCTAGATTAACGCAAAACTTGCTTGCGTCTTTACATTATTTTATCTTCGCAATACCAGAGTTCAATTTCGCTTTCGGCAAACTGATATATCCGTTGGGCACATTGAACTTTTGACCTTCAGTAAGAATAAATTTCAGGAAAGCAATCACTACCGGATTGGTTGGTTTGCCGTTAGATACCAAATATAAGTCGCGTGCTGGTGGCGAAGGATATTTATCTTGTGCAATGGCGTTGATAAGTTGCGTAGAAGTAGCGTAAAAGTTCTCGGCTGCATCTATCTTTCCGTTTTTGTTGATATCAATTGGTAATACCAAAATACCCGGATTAGGTTTCTTTGTTTTCAAATCATAAGCATAGGCGATGTTATTATAGCCCAATCCAATAGGGTCTTTTTGAATGGCAGAAGCTACGCCTGGATCACCAAATACGGCTGTTCCTTTTAAATCTTCCTGTTTTTTATTTCCCAGGTATTTCGCCCAGGTTTCCCCAGCACCACAGGCATCGGAACGTACATAAAGATGTAGCGGGATATTACTTTGTATGCCTAGTACTTGTCCCCAGGTTTTGTACTCTTCAGTTATAAAAATCTTAACAGCTGCTTCCTGAGTCAAACCTTTAGCCAAGAGTTCCTTGATTTTCGGATTCTTAGCATTGATAGTTGGAACAACTGCATCCTTAGCTACGGCAACAAACCAAGCTCCTTTAGCCACTTCTTCGGGTTTAATTTCGCGAGAAACCATGCCCAGATCTACCACTTTTGCCAAGGCATCAGTGATACCTTTGCCTGCTCCACCGCCCGACACATCTATCTTTACGTTCGGGTGCAATTTCTTAAACTCCTCGGCCCATTTCACTGCCAATGGATAGAGTGCAAATGCCCCAGATAAAGAGATTTGCCCTGATAATTCTTTTTTTTCAGCTTGTGCCGGATTTGATAAGCCTAGCAATACAGCCAATATCAATGATAATGTTACAATCTTTTTCATATCTTTCTTTTTGTTTGTTTACAATGGTTTTTTATGTTCACTAATAATGTTGCAAAATTACAGCTATTCAAAACTTCATACCATACCGTTGAGTTGGTATTTTTATACCTCGTTTATGGTATGTGAGTTTGCATTCTTGTACTATTACTATATTCTTGCACTTTATCAATTCAATATTCTGTGATTATTTCAATAATGTGACAAGAAAATCCCTGCAAATTGTATTATTTGCAGGGATTTTTTTGTTCGTTGTTAGGGGGTTTCCTGTAGAGACGCGGCATGCCACGTCTCTACGTGCGCCCCGTCACGACTAGGGATTTACATCCACATACATCGAATTGGAAGCCTTTTTCCCATCGACAGTGGTGGTGAACAAATACACACATTCAATGTCGGTAAGCACCACATTGCGCATTTGAACCAGCAATGTACCTTCAAAAGCTTCACCACGAGCCTGACGTGTGAAATAAACCGCGCCACGCAGGGTTTTCACCAACACCATGATGATATCCGTTGCATCCACATGTGGGTAATCTATCAATGAGTCATAGTTGACTGTCAAAACAGAAGCATCCACAGAGGTGCTAATCACCTCCACCGCTGTCAATGTACCACGTGCAATCTGCAACTTGGGATAATCAATCACCGGTACATCGCCAGAATTGTCAATGGCCCCTGGCAAATTCAATGTCATAAACACATTGTAGGGCGACTGTGATTGAGGCAGATTCAGTAAACCTGCCTCTGCAAATCCACCAACCCACACCCATGTATCACCAATCAATTTGAAACATGCCCGATGGGATTTTTGTGCATCGGAGTTCTTGTCCTTCCGGTTGAAAGGCTTTGCGCTAATCACATTTTGTCCTTTGTGAACAAAAGTGTTCACGTTTGCGTAAGATTTACGCATTTCACCCACTATTGGGTTTCTTGTTACGCTCATATATTTGGTCGTCCCCTGAACCCGAATAGCAACATCGCCTTCTTCGTTGGTTTCAACGATACAAACATACTACCTGAATATCTTCATCTTTATACAACTTGTACTACAACCCGTATAAAATAATTACTAATGCGTTGATATATTGATTAATAAAATTTGGTGGTTTTGTGAGTGAATGTAATAAAGGTTGTATATGGTAGGGTGTGGTTTTGGGGGATTTGTGGGTATTACAGATTTTATTGGGTTCGGTGGTTCCTGGGTTTCCGGGTTTTCCTGTAGAGACGGGGCGCGCCCCGTCTCTACGTGGGGCATCGGCATCCGCACCATCCCAACAATCACCACTGATAGTGTATATCACTGATATAGAATTTATTAGACCTAACAGGTTTTAAAAACCTGTTAGGTCTGTTGCTCATTTATTGACTATCACGAGAAGATACGAGATTTCAATTCCAGACGGTTCAATTAGAAGTTCATTGATAATCAACTTAAAGTTGGTCATTTCGCCATTTCAATTCCAGACGGTTCAATTAGAAGTGTAGCCCCATGTCTTTAATGGTTGCTACTAACTTATTTCAATTCCAGACGGTTCAATTAGAAGCGGCACTGCCGAATAATCCAACTCTTTAATTTCGTATTTCAATTCCAGACGGTTCAATTAGAAGTTTATTTCATTTATCAATTTCAAGACAGCTCCACAATTTCAATTCCAGACGGTTCAATTAGAAGTTGAATTGGAATCCCATCGCTCCCTTGCTTCCGTAAAATTTCAATTCCAGACGGTTCAATTAGAAGTCAGCCAACTTCGAGGTAAAGATAGCCGAACCGCATTTCAATTCCAGACGGTTCAATTATAAGTGTCCTTGTAATACTTGTACCAACAGGCACAATGGTTTCAATTCCAGACGGTTCAATTAGAAGGATTAAACGTTACCAACTTCACTTATTCATTAAGATTTCAATTCCAGACGGTTCAATTAGAAGTAACTCTTTTCGGTAACTGTGGCCGCTACAACTTCATTTCAAATCCATGCGGTTCAATTAGAAGATACTATCGCAAAAGGCGGTGTATATGTTCAAGAATTTCAATTCCAAACGGTTCAATTAGAAGTAGTTGTATCACCTTTGTAATTTCTGTTTACTGTATTTCAATTCCAGACGGTTCAATTAATAGTGTTATACAGGATTTAAGGGAAAATTCACTACCTTATTTCAATTCCACACGGTTCAATTAGTAGTTAAAAATCTCATCAAATAACACATTAGTGCAAAACTGCCGCAAAATAAATTGCGACAGTCTAACACCAATTTGTTTTTTAAATTTGTTGCTCGTAATCAAAAGCTAACATCAATTCAATCAATCTTTGTTCAGCTTTTTCCAAAGCATCGGCACTTTCATTTACTGTAACCACATAACTAGCGCATGGTAGGGTAACGAATACTTCTGCACCCGCTGTTTCATCTATAATAGGTTTCGCTTTTAGTTTCTCTCCATCCTCAATCAATTTTGCACGTATTGAACCGGCTAGTTTATTTGCACTGTCGGAAATAGCAATAGCCAAAGTTTCCATTAAACTAAAGGTGCGGGCTTGATTGGAAGTAATACGCCAATTCAATAATGCGCTTGCCAATGCAGGTATTACTTTTGCTCGTTCATCCTTTGGCAAAACAAGACATTTACCAAATATATTTTCACTCTCTACCCAACCTTTGGTCTTTAAATCTTCAATTTTATCTTTAGATAATTCTGGTTCATGCTGATTAATTGAAACCGAAAACAAGGTTCGCAAGTCGATGGCTACATCATAAACGAACAAACCACTAGTACGTACATTTTCAGGAATCCAATTTCTGCGTGGAAGTGTGCGGTTATTTGAACTCAAGAATTCTTCAATTTCTTCATCTGACAATAATTTATCACCTAATCTTACATTAACTGGATTACGGTCAGGTTTATCACTTCTATCAAAAGTTAGATTTTCTTTATCAGTTCCAGCCAATAGTGGGTGAATTGGACGCATTGCTGAAATTGATAATGGGCTTCTTCTTTTCACAGTAACACCGTCACCAGCTCGCATCCAACCACCTAGTAATTGGTCAACATAAGTAGGGTCGCAAGGAGACCAAGGTTCTTTGTTTTCAAGTTCTTTTTTTGCGGTAACATTATAATTAAATGTTATGGGTGCCATTTGAACATTGAGATTGGATGTCAATGTGTCTAAAATAGAACGTTTAACTTGTTGACCACTTGAGTAGGCAACTACTCGATTAAACTGAGAGTCATAATAAGTTTTTTGACCATCTTGCACACAAAATACGGTATGTTCTGCGTGTTTCAACGCTCTAAGATAAATGTAGGGATTCATATTGTTTTATTTTTAAGATTATTTGTTTGCGACTGCATATTGAAAACGAACTAATGTAAGAAAATAGGGAACATTGTCAATAGGCATACTATTTACTAATTCTGCTATTTCTGCCAATTGTTGCACATCTTGACTTCCTTTTACAATTGTAGTAAGCCCGTCTATAAAGTTTCTCTTGTTTACTGAAGCCAATAGAATATTTACTTCTTGACTTTTTACTGTTCTTGCGTTACTATCACTCAAAGAGTGACTGTTGAGGGTTTTCGCAACTTGTTGCGCTTTTTCCCATAATTGTTCGTTGTTTAACATAGCTAATAACCAGATTTGATAAGTATTATAATTAATTGTTTTGTCTTCGTCACTATCATTGTACTTGGGTATGATGCCCTTTCTCATATAGTCTTTAAATCCTTTCGGCTCTAATGCATTCACACCTATCACCCCCATTTGACAAGCTGTTGTAAAGCCAATGGCAGTACCAAATAGTTGTTCAACTTGGTCGGATTTTGTGGTTCCAAAATACTTACTGTATAATTCATAAGGTTGTCTTATACGAGGTAATTCAAATGGAACAAATCCTACAGTAATATTTGTTTGTCCTAAGCTGTAAACATAGGATGTAATAGATGATTCGGGATAATTGCGAGCAATTCCAATCAGTACTTTAGTCCACGATTGTGATGCCACCTCCATTCCTCCATCTTTCATGGCTCCAAAAGGTTGAAATGATGCTGTCGGATTAGAAGCATCAAAAGTGAGTTTGTTATATCTATGCGCTATCCATTGGCCATTCCAGGTATTAATCTGATTTCCTCTCAGCCCCGGAGTTTTATTTAAATAATCTCTGTAAAGTTGCCAACCATCATACAAATCGAGTAATATTTTTGGATTATCGAACAAAATGGATAATCCACTTTGAACACCAATTCCAAATCCGCTACCAATCCACGACAAATAAACATCGTCTTCATTTAAAGGTAAACTCATATTCGTGATTTGTCCCGAAGTGGTTGCTGTCAAATCCAATGAAGGAAAACCGATGGCTATACTAGCATCAGCGGGTTCATTTTCTATTTTCAGAATTGTTTTATTAAAGCGGTCAATTCTCTTCTCAATAGTTTCATAAGGAATTTGTCCACTTCTCATTTTATCCCAACTGATTTTGGGATTCTCTAAAGGTGAATTTCCCGCAGACATTAAATATTTGCTTTGATTGTAGAATACTTCATAATACTTTTCCACAAAAAACTCCTTTGCTGTAAAGTTGCTTTTGTTTTTTTCATTATAAGCATCAAGAAAAATTTTTCCGATATTTGCTGCTATCATAGACTTGTGATTATTTATAAAAATCGTTTTGTAACATCATATAACTCAGGCTTTGCAAATTCAATTAATAAACCAAACTCCTCATCATAAGCCAATATTGGAATTATAAAAGGATGCGAACCAACTTTTGATTTATCTAATCCCCTATAACCCACTGAACGAAACGAAACTGGTATTTCTAACTTGGTTTGCTCCTCATAAGCAGCCATTTCATATAAATCCCTGTCATTTTCTGAAATACAGGTTACTGAATCAATATCCAATGTTTCCAATAAAGCTGACTTTGGATTGTGCCAGAGCTCTTTAATTTTCCATTTTCCAACGCTAAACACTGAATTCAAATCAATATCTACAAATTGAATATCGGGATAAACAAAGTCAATCAACTGTTGTGAATCAACTTCTTTCATCAAGCCCCCGCTTGGCAAAACTTCAAATGTTCGTTGTAATACCTCTAAATTGTAGGGTAAAGCAGCCATTTTCTCTGTAGGAGGTTGAAGTACATAAATTGGTTTATAATGTCCAATTGTATTTTTAGTACGCTTTCTATTTATACGTCCGAATCGTTGTATCAATGCATCTATTGGAGCACATTCTGTTATCATTAAATCAAAGCTAATATCCAGACTAACTTCAACAACCTGAGTAGAAACCACCATACAAGCATCATAACTCACATTATATATATTCCTCAAGTCATTTTCAAGCTGACTTCTCTGTCCTCTTTTAAATCTACTATGCACCAGCATTTTTGGTATCAGTGGATAAGTCTCAGATAAATCTTTATACAAATTTTGAGCTCGCTTTACTTGGTTGCAAACAATCAATATTTTGCTTCTTTGTTGAATTGCTTCGTCTATTTGGTTTTTTAGCGATTCAATTGAATCGGATTTGTGAATGATATGCCTATCAAAAGTATCCAGGACCTCATTCGGCAATTTCACTTCCAAAACATTTTCATTTCCTCCTAGCAATTCAATCAATCTGCGATACAAAACCGATGACATTGTGGCTGTTCCAATATGAATTCTACAACCGATATTATAAAGAATTTCCACTATTTTCAATACAATGGCCTGTGTCGTTTCCGAATAGGTATGTATCTCGTCTAATATAACATCAGTATCTTTCAAGTCTGTAATCATCGCTTCATATCCCTTTGTTCCAAATACCAGCGAAGCCATTTGGTGAGGAGTTAGTACTTTTACGGAAGCACCAATATGGCGTTGAAGAATTTTTTCTTCAACCTTTCCATTTTCAACCTTTATACTCGATGCAGCATGCAGTAATCGTACATCAGCATTTGTATCCTTCAAATCTTCCTTTATTCTATCATACATGGCATTGATAGATGCCTGAAAAGGGAGTGTATAGAAAACTCTTCCTTTACATCTACGAATCAAAAAGTCAGTTTTCCCTGCTCCCGTTGGCGCAGTCACTAGTGTATGCATTCTATTGTCATCGGTACTTATGAGTGATAAGGGATACAAATCACTTTTTCTAGAATGATAATAATTCAAATTTGGTTGAATAAATAATTCCTTATTTAATCCATCTGATTTCCCATCCATTGCAGAAGCTAAATGATCAGCTGCAACCAAAACACCTTTCCATTTCGAATATCCATAAGATTTTGTCTCACAATATTCAACAGCTTCATAGAAATTATCTTTGGCCTGTTGAAGTGTTATCTCTTGTACTTCAAAACCCAAATGAGACAATATAGATAATGCATCCTTACTCCAATTTTCAAAACCTTTCAAATGTCTATTTAAACATTCAGGGTCGTTTTCAATCATATCAAGTAATCCTTTACCACCCACATCATTATAAATAGATTTATGATGAGCTACAATCATATCAATAATTGGAGCTTTTTCTTTCTCCTTCAAAAGTGATATAAAAAATAGTGACGCAATTTCATGCCGATACACAAAACCAGGTGGACGTTGAAAATCTATTTTCAAGGTTTGTTGAAAGAGTGGGCTTGCTTTTCCGATGTCGTGTAATATTGCTCCTCTTCTGGCAATACCAATATCTAGTCCAAGGTGTTGTGCCACTTTTTCTGTTAAGTTAGCAACATCCATTAGATGTGTCTTAAGTGGAGTTCCTCCGCTTCGCTCTCCTTTGGCCAATATCTTGTCTAAATCCATCATTACATTCCAGTCACAGGTTTTCCTGTAATCTCTAACCAGCCATACATAGGTGCAGCTTCCTCAAAACGATTAAATCCAACCAAAAAAGATTTCTCGCTTTTACCAAATCGTAATTCAAATCCAATTAATTCATCAAATTCCACTTCATCTATTTTCATTATTTCTTCATCAGGAAATAATATATCTTCATTTCGACACAAACAAATATGTTGTTTTGATGCTTTTTCAGCATCATCAAAGGTGTTAAATGCTAAATAAAGAGTTGGGTTAATCATTATCCCACGCTCTAAAATGGATTGATTGCGAACCATCATTTTTAATTGCGTTTTCTTTTCCCACCCTCTTGTTTGAGTCTGTTCTTGTTGAATACTAATGGAAGTGTAGGTCAACTTGTGTCGAAGAATTGAGTCAACTTCTAATTTTTGACGAATTCCTTCTATGATAGATGGTGTGAGGAATTGTTGACTAAATGTTTTACTATCTCTCACGGCAGTCCATGGTTTGATAAAACCAAAAACACCTGAGTATCTAACTACATAATACATAAGCTCTATTATTATTTAATTGCTCCAAATCCAATACCTGTAGAATTGCCTAACCCTACATTCCATGCAAAAAGCTTAGTTTCCTGACTTCCTTTGATAATTACAGGACACCAATTGGCTTTATTCTCTATGCCTTTGTAATTTATCAATTTAAATTCTGCTCGTGTATAAGATGTGTCAAAACAAATTTCGAAATTGTCATCCGTTATTCCTGCCAGTTTCATTTTAGTTTGCAGGGTTTCTTTTAAAAACTGTGGTGCGCGCTCATCGGTATACAGAATGTGTTCGGTTACATCTTCTAATTTCCTTTTGATAAATATTGGGCTACCAACAAAAAATAGCTCACGATTTAAGAAATCAGGGTCTTCTTCTATAATCAGTTCATTCACTTTTAATCCACAGAACATAGAATTATCTTTTTGTATACCAGATATTAATTTTTTAATCAAATCAATATTATACGAACTTATAAAAAAAGTAGCATCCCTATCGAATTTCAATCCTGTTTTGGTAGCCCTACCACCTTCAATTCTGGAAAACGAATACAAGGATACTTCTCCATGTTCGGCGTTAATTCCCAGCCATTTATGGATAGTACCAACCAATAACGGTTGATGGTCAAACGGAATGCTGTGATTTGTTGATTCAATTTTTAGATGTAATCTCATAATTGTTTATATAGTTTTAAATCGGATTATTAATATGGTACAATATGGTATTTTGAATTTTAGGTGTAATTATCTTCATTGATTTTGCATGAATGCATTTTCATTATTTCTAGTGATAATTATTCTGCAAAGTAACAACAAGTCTGTGACAGCTTTTGACACAAATAAAAAAAAATATGCGTATCATCAATAATTTAGAAAGTAAGTTTAATAACAGTCGTCAAATTCCAAATAATGATTGCTAAACAATCGTCAAATGCAGTATTATGAAAATTAATAATTCACATTATCGAACTGTAAATGTAAACAATAAGGCAGTATAAAGAACCATCAAATTTATAAATTTTCAAATTGTATTTGTCGCTAATTGCTTGATCGTATTTTACATTATTGTTTCATAAAATATTATTGTTGAAATAATATATTGGTCAATATTGGGTGAAATCAGATATGTGTTTTTGGGATTGTATGTTTTTTTTGTTTTTCTGTAGAGACGGGGCGCGCCCCGTCTCTACCACACCACACCACACCACACCACACCACACCCGCATCCACCACATCGACATCCATACTGCACATACCCGCCTTATTTATAAATTGACGCTATAATTCACCATATTTCTAAGGTTTTAATTGTTTTTTTCTTAGCTCTTTCTCCACCTTGTAATTCTTAAATGCTGCAGTTAATCCATCTAAAAATGCTGTATTGTCATTTCTGCCGGTAGCACGAGTTAGTTTCCCCTCCACATCTTTTATTTCCAAGCCCAGCAATTCCTGAAAATAGTTTATTAACTCAATGCGTTTTATGGCTTTTCCATCTCTACGCACAAAAGCCTCTTTTTTGAAAAGTGCCGTTACGAGTTCCAGTAGGTCGGTTTCTGTTGCGTTCCATTTATAATCATAATGTTTGTGATTCTGAGTTGTATTTGGTAGTATTTCGAGAATTTTATGATTGCTTGAATGTTTCTGTATATTATCTATTCTTTTGATTTTATTCATTTCAATCTCGCATAATTTTCTGAAATTTGGATAATAACGCGTTGAATAATGATAATACAATCCAAAATCAGGTTCATCTATTTCTTCATCGTTTTGTAATTCCCATTGTTCCAAATCAGCTAGTCGTTCTTCAATCAATGCCAATTTGTCTGACATTTTAGTTAGTTGAGAACATTCTGATTTTAATTTATTGAAGTCAAATCGGTCATCTTTAATTGGAACAATGGATGTGTTCTCTATGATGTTACCAGCCTCTTCTACTAACATATTATTAAGGATTGCTCTCATTTCATCTTCGTAGATACTACGTAAACTTATTGCGTTGTTGAAATTGTCTTTTGAACAGAATTTATGTAGTTTATCAATGTAATTTTCAATTGTTTCCTTGAAATTCATCAAAAAACGAGCTTCATATTTATTTGATATGATCCTTTGTTTCTCTCCAATTTCAAACCCCATCCACCTTTTTTCTTCAGTTAAACAGATAACCATATAATCGTATAATAAGTCAATGTCCTGACAATCTCTTACGTTGGCTTTAAGTTCGTCTAAAAATGCCTCGAAATATTTTTCAAATTTCACGTCATGAAATTGGACTTTTATTTCATTTGAGATTGATTTACTGTCTGGACCACCAACCTTCACTGTTTCATATGTGTCAATGGCTTTGAAAATGAATTCATTCAGTGCTTTGGCTTTTTCTGTTTGCATAAGGTTTTATTCGCTGTTTCGTTTATTAAAATTATCAGTGCACAAATCTACTCACAATTTTTAGATAAAATACTATGCTTTCAAAATAAATATTTATAAATTTTAAAATACTTTCAGGCTGTTTTCAAATAGGAATAACAACACAGCACCATACCAATAATATCCCAGCGTAAACGTACCATAAACCTTTCGTAATTTTATATACCATATATATACCGTATATCAATAGTATATTATCAATATATAAAAGCTATATTAATATAGATATAGCTTTTATAATCATATATTGTACGAATCATGATAATGTAGTATCTTTGGCAGCAGTTTACGATAGGATTACGATAAGAATAAGAACCCCTGACCCCTAAAGGGGAATTATGCAAGTATTGATTATCATAAACTACGACATGAATAAAAGAAAGAAAACAACACATAAACCAATAGTAACTTCAATCCCCCTTTAGGGGCTAGGGGTTCTTCATCATTATGGCAATAATCAAGGGAGCAATTCAGATGACGGGTAGTATCAAGGGTGTGACATTTTACACGCGCCGGGGTAGCGACCAGGTAATTATGCGCGCCAAGGGCGGTGTGAGCAAGGACAAGATAAAACGCTTGCCACAGTATGAGGGTATGCGATTACAACAGAAGGAGTGGAGCGGATGCACCAAATTTGCTTCCGGGGTTCGAACTGCTTTTGGTGGGCTGCACCGGTTGGCAGACTATAACCTCAGTTCGGTACTGAACGGCATGGGAAATAAGTTGCAGAAACTTGACAAGGAAGGTGAAAAAGGCAAACGCCCAGTGTGTTTGTCACCACTTAAAATGGTGCTGGATGGCTTTAATTTCAACCGCAACTATCCATTCAACACAGTTTTGAGGGTGTCAACCACCTACGAGCTGAATCGTGAAAGCTTGTCAGCATCCATCACTTTTCCACGCATCAACACCGATATTGATTTGTTGAACATAAAGCGACTGCCTTATTTTCGTGTCATCATGGTATTGGGCACTGCTTCAGATATGATGTATCATGCCGATTTGAATGATTATGTGCCGATTGTGGAAGGACTTCATGGTGCATCCGTGGTCACCAACAGCAATTGGTTTCCTGCCAATACCATTGTGGAAGAACATACCCTGACCGCTCAAATGACTGACCGTCAATTGGAAAAACTTACCGATAATGTAAGTGTGATTTTGAGTATTGCGGTGGAATTTGGCACCATAGGTTTTACGGGTGAACCGATGGAAGTGAAATATGCTGGTTGCGGAAAAGTGGTGAAGGTGGTTTAAAAGTTAGCTGTTGACAGCTCACAGCTCACAGGTACCAATTATCAATCATCAGTTAATAATTAACAGCATTCTACTTTCTCAGAAATAGGAATACAAATCAAATAAAATAAAACACAAGAAAGAAGAATGAAACCTGTACTACTTACAAGTTCAATTCTTCTTTCTTGTTTTTTTAATGAAGCCTTCACTCCAGTGAAGGCTTCATTATAGACAATTTTAAAAACCGTATTTCACTGTTACGCCATAAGTTCTTGGATCGCCAAGTACTGCTGCATATTGTCCTGAATTACCAGCACCGGGCAACAATTGTTCGAAATAGTTTTTGTTCAATATGTTACGACCCCACAATGTAATCGACACGCCATCGGTGGCACGGAAACCCAATCGGGCATTTAATAATTCATAGCCTTCAACATTCAAATAAGCTGACGGTGAAGGACTTGACGAGAAGCTTGAACGATAATAAACATCAGAAGCAATGTAGAACTGTCCTGATTTGCCAAGCAATTTTCCTGAAGTAGCATATTCGCCACCTATTGAACCAGCCACTTTAGAGATACCTGGCAATTGTCCGCCCGAAATATCTTTGAAATAAACTGATTTTGCATTGGCATCTTTCAAACCTGTTTCTTCCAATGGAAGAGGAGCATTGGTGAAAGTTACATATTTTCCATCGGTATAAGCCAGCGAACCATAGAATGAAACATGTTTGTTGATTTTAATGTCGCCATCCAATTCAGCACCCTTCACATTTACTTTTTCTGCATTTGACAAATAACCGCGGTTCACACCCAATTCTGGTGATTGAACCAATGTTTGATAATCATTAATATTAGTATTGTAAACGGTAATGTTCAAAGTAGAATTCTTTGTTGGCGTCGTTTTAATTCCAATTTCATAGTGATTTACTTTCTCCGGTTTCACCACTGCCAATTCAGCTAAAGTAGTACCAGTTGCAGGAGTTGGCAAACTTCCCAGATTCAACCCAACCGGTTTGTAACTCTTGGCATAAGTGGCAAATGCATTGATGCTCTTGTTCACTTTGTAAGCTACTGTTACCTGACCCGAGTAGTTGGTATTGTCAACTTCTGCATTATATGCCTGATCGCTATAAACCGATTTTTTCAAAGCCAAAAGCGCTGCATTGGTTGTTTGCAAACCGCCGTATGTTGTTTTATTATAGTCCACTTTTTTCTTATCATAGTTGACACGTATACCTGGTAAAACGTGTAATCCTTTGGTAATTTCCCAGTCTACCTGTCCAAAAACGGCAGCACTTAAAGTAGTCAAATCAGATTTTGTTTTGGTTCCGAAACCGTCCAACAATCCGGGAGTTTTCCAAAGTGCTTCGGCAGTGGCATCGGTGCTTGAGAATCTCCATTGGTCTTTTCCTGCTTCTTCTGTTTGCACCGTGTCAGATTTCAAATCTTGGGCAAAAGCAAATACTCCAAATACTGCTGTCAATTTTGAACTTAAACTACCAGCCCAACGGATTTCCTGCGACCATTGATTGTGTTTAGAAGGTGCTTGCGACAAAGCAAGTGCTTGCAATCCTGTAAAGTCACGGTCGGTAGATGGATCCCAGTTCCAGTAACGCCAAGCGGTAGTTGAAGTCAGTGTTCCTGTTCCCAATTTAAAGTTGGCATTCAATGATACTCCTCCTAAATCTTGATTTGAACGTGCCGGTGTATCCTGGTCAATAATTCTGTCGAAAGGATTTGTGCTTGGAAGCGTATATCCCAAAGCGGAGGCAATGGTGTTGAATTGTCGGTAGTTGGAGCGCAAAGTAGGTGCAACGCCTGCTACTACTTGTGCATATCCATTTGGACGTTGACGGGTTGCATCTGCTATCAACAAGAAATTGATATCTTCATTTGGTTTGTAAAGCAGTTGCCCTCTGGCACCCAAATTATTCAAACTGTTCACATTTTCTTGTTTTGCGATATTATAAATGGTTCCATCGCGTTGTGTACCTGAGAAAGAAACACGTGCTGCCAATGTTTTGCTCAATGGACCAGTAATCGACGTTTTAGCCTGAATGTAGCCGTAGTTACCATAGCTAAGTTCGAAATTAGCGCCCGGTTTAAAACTTGGTTTCTTTGTAGTTACGTTGAATGCACCTGCAGTGGTATTTTTTCCAAACAAAGTACCTTGTGGTCCACGCAATACTTCTATTTGTTCCACGTCGATAAAGTCCAATGTAGTAGCGGCTGGGCGAGCAAAATATACACCATCCACGTAAAATCCTACTCCTGGATCAATTCCATCATTGGTAAGTCCGAATGAAGAACCCAAACCACGTATATTCAATCCAGTATTACGAGGATTTGAAGAGTAAAGTTGTACTGAAGGCACCAATTCTTTCACGCGGTTCACGTTGAAAGCGCCCGCTTCTGCAATAATACCCCCACCAATAACTGATATTGGAATTGGGATATTCTGAGCCGTTTCAGAGCGACGACGGGAAGTTACCACCACTTGGTTTAAAAGGTTGGTACTTTGACGAATCTCAAAATTTAATTCATCATCAACGCTTTCAATAATGTACTCTTGTTTTTCGTAACCTGCATAAGATACTATTACGTTGAATGGCAATGCATTGCTGGCATTGAGCGTAAACTTGCCTTTTGCATCTGTAACTGCAGTTTGTTTCGATCCTTGAATCTGCACCACTACGCCAATTAATGACTCTCCGGAATTGCTGTCTTTCACGCTTCCCGATAACTTGTTTTGTTTTCCTTGCGCAAAGCCTGTAATGCTAATGGCAAATAACACTAGTAATAATGTGTATATTCTTGTTTTCATACTGTTTTTTAATTTGAGTTTGTTTATAATAAATATTTTGATTGTGATAAATAAATGGTTGCAAAATCTACATTCGCATAGAATATGCGAAGTAAATGGATTACAAGTTTTTTAAGAATGATTGTATTGTAATGGCTATTTTATAAATGCTTAGCTATGCATGACGATTCCACAACACAAATAGTTGCGTGGAAATGGGATTGGAGTGGAGCGGGAAAATGATTTTCTTTTCATACAATTTTTTGATTTGTAGCTAGCGTTCCCGTTATCAGTTTTGCCGACGAAGATTTGAACGTTTGCTTTGTTGTTATTATATTTCTCAATGATAGATATTACTTTGATTTCTTAATAGTAAAGGCTTCACTCCAAGTGAAGCCTTTACTTGGGGAAACGTACCAAAGTTTCTATCTATATTGACGCTGCAAAATTACTACAGAATTAAATACAATAAAATACCGCAATTAGCGTATTTTTTATACCATAATTGTGGTAGGAGAACTTCTAATAGTAAAGGCTTCACTTGGAGTGAAGCCTTTACTTAGGGAACTCAATCACCTAAATATAATACTCTGTCAGATCTACCAATCCATTCTTAAGCGCATACTTTATCAACTCTTGCAAGTTGTTCACAGCAAGTTTACGGAAGATATTCTTCCGATGGGTATTGATGGTATGAAGACTAATAGACCGAATTTCGGCAATTTCTTTTGCCGATTTACCTTGTGTTAGCAAATGTACAAGTTCTAGCTCGGTAGGTGTCAGCGCAATAATCTTTGGCACGCTCTCCTCTTTGCGATTATACACTTCCATGATAATTTGAAGTGCTTCGCTACAATAGTATTTTTTAGCATTAGCGGTATCTATTATTGCAATGGCAACTACTGTACAATCATTCGACTTAAGTACAAAATTTGAATTGGAAAAAGTAGATGTCAAGTGCATTAAAAAAGGTTCTTCTGCCACCGACGACACGATGAGCCAATGCGTTTTTGGAAAGCGTGTTGATGATTTATACATTTTATTGATGTCATCCATCCCAAATCTGTCCAAATCAACAATAACAACAGCGTTACTATTTTCTAACAACAATAGCTGTAACTCGACATTATTGATTGCATAATGAATGACTGGAGATTGAAATTGCTCATGAATGATGCACTTCAATCCCAAACGATAGATATCGTTATTATCAACAATAATAAAAACGGTATTGGCCATAAATTTTATATTTGAAAATTCTGTAGAATAACGGTTTTCAATTTGCACAATTATCCATTACTTTCCTTCGATTTTCATCGGAGAAAAATAGTTGATAGAAACGAATGATTAAAAAATAGATTATTTATGGCTGTCGCGATTCACATCGAAACAGGCCACAAATAAACTACACGAAACAATTGAACTAATTAACTACTAACTAAAGAAAAGAAAATGCTTTCAATGATAAGATAAAAAAAAAACAGTTGACCGATTTGCGACCAACTGTTCTTTTTTGTATATATTTCAATGTATGAAAAAAGGTTGGTTCAATATCGTAATGACATCAAGCAACACATACATCTATTTGTTCTTAGGAATTTCATTTGTTTGTTTTTGAGTTTGTTATTTCTCGTTTTGTAAATGTCATTGTGATTTGACTATGCAAAGGTATATCAATTAGATAGTGCTTGAAATACCTTTGATAGGGCATTTTGAGTACCCTATTTATGGTATATTTATGCAATATGATTAGTGATTATTTAATGAAATGAGGGGGTGTTTCTAGCAGTACGGAATTATCAGATATTTAGGGTAAAATAAACATTCTTGGAAAATACTACCCCATTATTTTTGACAACAACATTTATTCTCCATTCTCCTCCCATTGACAAATCAAAACTACCTGTATAGTGTCCATTTCCAATATTTTTTGTAATAATATAGCTATGTGAACTGTACCACATATCCGGCATCTCAGTATTTATTTCTACAGTATAGTTGTCATCAGTACTCCATCCCAAAGAACTCGTATTTTCATTAAGCGAAAACTCTAGTTCGTTTGTTCCTTCTTTTGGTTTTATTGGTTTCAGCAATGAAAGTACAAATTTAGTACTGTCTGCATTTATTGAAGTGAATGATTTTACTAACGAGGGCGTTGAATTATCTACCGTAATGTTTAAAATCACCTCTCCTTCTTTATCGACTTTATGATTATGAACAGCTATTCCTAATTTCCAAGTGTTATTTGAATCAGATGCCTTAACGAAAGTAACTGTACCCGAGAAAACTTCATTTATAGGAGTTTCATTGGGATTTTCTGCTGGACTTATTTGTTCAATGGTTGATGCTCCTGATCCACTGGATACAACTGGTATAAAATGTATATGAGCGTCCGTGATTTTTTCTTTTAGGTTTAAGGAATCGTAAATCACGACAATTACATTGTTATAACCAACAAAAAAGTTTTTATTACCCCATAATTCAACCTTGGCTGCTGCTCCAATTGCATAACCTTCGCTTAATTTGGTTAGCCCTTCAAGAGGGTTTATTACTGGTTCATCGCTTGTACTTTTGCATGAATATAGCGTTATAAAGATAACTATGATTGAAATTAAATGCCTGAATTTCATACCTATTTATTTAAAATTGTGGATAAAATAAACAGGCAAGCTTAGATTCATGAGAAAATCTAAATTTTGCCCGTCTATTTAAATTAATTGATTGATTCTTTTGATAATGAAGAGAATCAATAACCAGGATTTTGTGTAATGCCAAGGTCATTGCCCGACAATCCTTTAGGAATTGGGAAGCGATAGAATTTACCAGCTACATTATCCGTTTTTGCATGCAGATGTTTGTAGATTTTTGCAAAGAATGGATAATTTGTTGCGCTTGTTGCTGCTCCAAAGTTGGTTGCAATGGTGGTTGCATCTGCATATTTTGCCTTGTAGTATTCATAAGTAGGTACGTTTGTTTTAACAGTACCTACTAACTTATGCCAACGAGTAAGGTTAATCCAACGGTGTTGTTCAAAGAACAATTCCAGATTCCATTCGTTTTCCAATTGAGCTTGTGTAAGTATTGAATATGTGCTCACACCAGCTCTTGTGCGTAATTGATTGATAACCGTGGCTGCATCTGTTGCTTTACTCTGATAGAATAATGCTTCCGATTTAATAAGCAATACTTCTGCATAACGGATTTCAATACGGTTGATATCATTAAGCTGTCCTGCGGCTGACCCCGGAGCAACCTGTGCTAAAGATGAACTTGCTCTGTGAATCCATTTTCCGATACGTGGTGAAGTAACCGGGAATGTGTAGCTATAACCTTTGTAATCACTTGCTTTTTTAGGTGAAGCAATAAGTGGCTCATCTTGATTATACAAACTATCTAAAACAGAGAAACGTTTACGCTTGTCGGTATCTGCGAAAAGCTTTGTCAGAGTCACGTCAGCTGGTCCGATATGATTGTCTTGCAACAGGTCGAAACGGAATGTGAACGGACAGTGCGTTTGGTGATTACCTTGTGCATCAATTCCATCTCCATCATGATGAAAAGTAAAGATGTGTTCAACCGAACGATCTTCGGCAGCAACTCCCCAGTTGTTTTCAAAATTAGCTTCCAATGCATAATTTCCACTGTTAATTACCTTGTTAGCATAATCAATGGCCTTTTGCAATCTTGTTTGATCCCATGTTGGTGCCGATGGATCAGTTTGGGTTGTAGCTATAGTAGCTATCTGTGCTTGGGTAAGCGGGTTACTTGCCCAGCTTAAATAAGCACGAGCCAAAATTGCGTTAGCTGCACCCTTGCTAGGGTTTGAACGGATTTGGTCATAACTAGGTAATCCTGCTTCTGCTTCAGTCAAATCTTTTACAATTTGAACGTACACATCATCGATAGATCTACGGGTAGTTTGTTCAGCAGTTGTAGGTTTTGTACTTAAAATAAGTGGCACTTCACCCCAAAGTTGTGTCAGATAAAGATAATCCAACCCACGAATGAATTTCGCACGTGCTTTAACCAAGTTGATTGTTTCTTGAGATAGATTGTCGGCCACATGGCTTGAATCTGCTTTTTCAATGCTACGATTAGCTTCACCGATACTTACATACTCGTAATTGAAAATTTTTGTAGGATACCAATTGTTTACGTCAGTTTTAAATAAACTTACCAATGGTCCATTTTGGTCATCGGCACCTTCAAAACTAATGGTCGCATCAGTTTGCGATTCGAGCAAAAACGAATAAGATGAACTTAATCGTTGCAATGGAGAATAAGCAGCATTCACTGTTGCCAAGGCTTGTTGGTCAGTTTTCCATGCTGACTCACCTGTAATTACCTGAGCCAAATCAGGCTCTGTACTTTTACTGTCGCACGATGACAGTAAAATTGAACTAGTTGCTACAGCAATAAAAGCTATAGATTTGAAAATTTGTTTCATACCTTTTTAAAATTAAATTGTAAATAATAAATGATTAATATTGAATTTGAATTTGATTGCTTTGTTTAAAATGAAATATTTGCTCCTACCAATAATGTACGAGCCATTGGATATGAGCCTAAATCAACACCTTTTGCAATTTCAGGGTCATACCCTTTGTAACCCGATATTGTAAATAAGTTTTGAGCTGTTACATAAATCCTGAGATTCAGCGGAACCTTTGAAGCCACAAATGCAATTTTGTTTAGGCTGTATCCCAATGTCACAGTTTTAAGTCTCAGATAGGATGCATCTTCAATGTACCGACTATCCAACTCGGATGAAAGCGGAACATTGGTAATGCGCGGAATAGTATTGGATGGATTTGTGTCTGTCCAGGCATTTAATAAAGCTGCCGACACATTATAGGCATCAGTAGGACTTTCAAGAAATCGTCGTAACTGGTTATAAACTTTGTTTCCTTGTGAACCTTGTAGCATTACAAACAAATCGAAACCATGATATTTTACGGTTGATGAAAATCCGTAAGTATATTCGGGTTGCATGCTTCCCAATACTACACGATCGTCTGCTCCAATATGCCCATCTTTGTTTTGGTCAATAAATTTCGGGTCACCTGGTTGGGGCGTAGTATAGGCGGGAGTTGTTGGAAGTTTTGACAGATCTTCTCCTTTTTGAGTTACGCCATCGAATACCAATCCATAAAATGAACCCAATGATTCTCCGACACGCAATATCTTTACACCATCAATAATATCGCCATTGTCGTTCAATTTTGTAATCTCATTGTGGTTCTTAGCAATATTGGCAGAAACGGACCAATTAATTTTTTTCTTATCGATGATTAAGGCAGTTGCAGAGAATTCTAACCCTCTATTTAACACATTCCCAACATTCACCAATTGTTTATTCTCACTTCCCAGTTTTGGGGGAATAAGTAATAACAAGTCGGATGTTTTTTTGGAATAGGCATCAATGGTAGCACTTATCCGATTATTCAAAACCCCGGCATCTAGTCCAATATTATATTGCGTGGTAGTTTCCCATTTAAGGTTGTCATTACGAAGATTAATAATCTTGTAGGTCGTTTGTCCATTGTATTTCGCAACCCCTACTATCTGATCAAATAAATCGTCCGGTATTTCCTGATTACCAACACTACCTGCACTGGCACGTAACTTTAAGTTGTTTAAGTCAGACACGCTTTTTAGGAATTTCTCTTCGTTTGCATTCCATGACAATCCGATAGAAGGATAAAAATTACCCCGATGCGCAGTTGCTAGACGGGAGGAATAATCGTTGCGAAAACTCGCTGTTAAATTATAACGATTTAATAAGCTGTAATTAATTCTGCCAAGTGTAGAATACAATTTACTGGAACTATAACCACTGTTAATTGGAGTATTGCCATACGGACTACCATCCTGTAAATTATTAACGCCAAGTGTTTCGTCAGTAAAACCATAGGTTGTACTAGAGATATAATTGGTTTTGGATGCCTCGTATGTATAACCGATTAAAAAATTAAAAGAATGTCTCCCAATTTTCTTTGCATAGGCCAAGGTGTATTCCGACAAAGATATTTCTACTTTTTTGTTTCCAATTCCACCAATTCCATTGGGTTCTAATCCTAAAGCCGTATATTCGGGAGCAAAATAGTTTTGCGTTGTATAGTTCAAATTAGTTCCAAGATTAATTTTTGCAGTCAATCCCTTGATGATTTCATATTGTGCATAAAAATTACCTAAGAAAGCAGTATTTATGGTTTGTGACTCGCTATTATTTAAATCCGATACCGGGTTTGCCGTTTTACTTCCTTCGCGCAGATAGGCGTATTCGTAAGGGTTGCTGTAATTATAGCTGCCATCAATGTTGTTAATGGGAACAACAGGCGGAATGTATAGCGCATAGGTTAGCGAGTTGGCAATTCCTTTTGAAAACGGTGAACTGTTGTAGTTTACACCCTCGAAAGTAGTAAGACCATTTTGGGTACTTTTATTTCCGCTAAGATTGAGTCCGATTTTAAACCCGGAGAAAATTTCACGGTCGTAATTCAACTTCCCTGTAAAGCGTTCGAAGTCAGAATTAATAATAATTCCTTGCTGATTGAGGTAGTTTCCCGAAATAAAGTATTGTGATTTGTCGTCGCCGCCACTGATAGAAATAGAATGGGTTTGCGTTATGCCGGTTCGTAAAACTGCAGTTTGCCAATCATAACCTGTACCTAATTGGTCTATTTGGGCATCAGTATATCCGGGCTTGTTCAAAAAATAATCCTTTTGCAATCGTGCCCATTGCGATGCATTGAGCATGTCCAGTTTTTTAGCAGATTGACTCCAGCCAGAGGAATATTGATAGTTGACAGAATTCCTTCCTTTTTTTCCCTTTTTTGTGGTAATCTGAATAACACCATTGGATCCCCGCGAGCCATAAATAGCTGTTGCTGATACATCTTTCAATACTTCTATCGATTCTATATCAGAAGCATTGAGCAGATTTAATGGATTTGAACCCCCTTCGATACCTTTAATACCTGCTTGTGTTGAAGAATTGTCACTGAAATAAATGAATCCGTCAATGACATATAAGGGGTCGTTGCTTGCGTTGATGGAATTTCCACCGCGGATGCGGATACTGGAAGGAGAACCCGGTTGTCCAGAACCTTGCGTTACATTCACGCCAGCCACTGCCCCACTCAACAATGCATCTACCGACGGTGCTATATTGTATTCTAAATGTGACTTGGAAACAGTAGCAATTGAGCCGGTCAATTCTTTTCGATTTTGTGTGCCATAACCCACCACTACCACTTCACTGAGTTTATTCAAATCCTCAGCCAAATAAATAGTGATTGGCTCGTTTTCATACACATCTATCTCTTGCGATTTGTAGCCTATTCCACTAATCAACAAGGTGACAGGAAGTGTTTTGACGTTTAGCCTAAAATCTCCATTTACATTTGTAACCGCACCACCTTGTGATTTCTTTAGCTTTATGGTAGCTCCAATAACTGAAACTTTGGAACTTTCATCAAGTATTTTTCCTTTAATTTCAATAGGTTGTGAGTAAGCCGAAAAGCTTGTGAAAAGGGCAAATAGGAACAGGATTCCAAATTTGCGTGCGTGAAATATAGGAAACCTTTTGTGGTTTCCAAAAATAAGTGGTAATTTTGCCATACAATTTTTTGATTGTAGCGGGTGTTTCCTTTATCAGTTTGCCGACGGAGAAGGGAACGCTCGTTTTTGTTAGGATATAATCGTATTGTTTTTTATTTCAATGTCAGGAATCTTTGTTGCAAGTTGGTGGCTTGTTCTGCCAATGTTTGCTTGTCCAAATTGAGAAATCCCTTCTCGTGGTTGAACTTCTGACCGTCTGCCAATACCCATTTTAGAAACTCGGAAATTTCTTTGTTTGAATTAGTCTGAGAATATACAAACCCTATTTTTTCTACGGGGATGGTTTCTATTTGATTCTTCTCCAACACATCAATCACAAAATCCAAATTGCTAGTGAGTATCTCCTTGGTATTCTTCTTCAAATCGAGTGGTAATACTGCAATTCCGTCTTTCAACTTCCGTGAGTTGGTGTCAAACAAATAACCGAGGTTGTTATAAGCTAATCCTATGGAATCTTTTTTGATGGCCGAAAGTAAATAAATATCATCTCCAAGCACTTTCTTTCCTCTAATTTCGGAAGAAACATGACCAAAATAATCTGCCAAAGCGGTAGAGGCACAAGCCTTGTTGTCGCGGGCATAAATGGTAGATGCAAACTTTGCTTTTTCCTTGGAAGGTTCTGCATCATAATCTACTACTTCAAAAAACAGTTTGTCAATCTCCTTTTTGCTCAATCCTTTTTTAGAAGCACTTGCGAATAATGGATTTTTAATGTTTGTAACAGGCAACAAAGCATATTTAGCAGCGAAAATAATTTCTTGATTTGCACTAAATTCATCCTTGGCGGGTTGGTGTGCAATGATATTCAAATCAATTGTTTGCTCGCTAGTCGCTTTTTGAACCAGTTTAAACTTGGCATTTGGATTTACCTTGCTGTATTCGGCTATCCATTTTTCAATCAATGGATACGTAAATTTTGTACCGCTGATGGATATTGGTTCAGTCACTTTATTTTGTGCTGTAAGTCCTGCCGAAGCAATGAATAATGCGAAGAGTAGTTGGCTGAAATTATTGGTTTTCATATTCTTGAGTTTTAGAGTATTATTTATAATTGATATATTTATTGTTAAGCTATCAAAAGCTTACAAATTTGTTGGATTGAAAAGTAATTGTTTAATTTTTGGTCTCTTATTGCGAAGCAATAAATTTGGATGTTGAGACTAGTATAAGTCGAGAAAATCAACACGAAGTGCAACAGCACATTCGCATAGAATTGGATGAGGAAGAGGAAGATAGAGAAAAGAATGTGATTTTTGATAACGATACTTGCCCACTTTCAGTTGGCTTTTCAATGCTTTGCCTATCCAGTGAATTGGCAAGTGCATTTTGCGTTATGTAATAAATACTTCGTTCCATTTTACAACTTATTGATAATTGAAAATATGTTTTTTGCTGTGTCAAAAAGAATGTTCCTTTCGACAATGCAAAAGTAGATGAACCATTTAATACCGGAAATACCTTTCGAGGGTCATTTTATATACCCTTCCAGAGGTATATTTAGACAATTACATCTCACAATCATGATAGAAGCGTCAATTGTCCGATGGTTGTATGGCTTCATAGTACATAATTGACTGAGAATAATCGAGCAAAAAATGGATGAATGACCTAACGAGAGGAACGGGGCTCCGTTCAACCCGATTTTATAAGCCATATTCGTCAGTAGATTAAATAAATTTTGTTTTTAGTAGGAATGTTATTGCTTTTAAGTAACTTTGGCGGACGAAAACAGCTAATAAAATATTAAGATGTTAGGGTCGATCAAAAAAAATAGAAAAAACTCATTGACTTTTAAGTAGCTAACGATAATAATAATATATGCCTCTAAAAGAAGAACTAATTTACATTGACGGGAACAACAGAACCAATGATATTGTTTCTTACCGTTTCATTGGTGTAGGTTACTTAAAAGACAAATGTGCTATCAAATATAAAAACATTGAAAAGGAGTATTTTTATAGTGCAAATAAAGTAAAAATAGTAAAGTCAGCTATTAACAGCGAAAAATCTAGCAATATCTTTCAATATCTAAACCAAATTGCCGACGCTGTAGGGCTGACAACCGAAGAAGGGAAAAATATACTTGCTGACAGTTACTCAAAAATCACATTCATTCCCGAATATTCCATACTTGCAAATTTTCTTAACGAGGTACAGCCAGTAGCAAAAAAAATTAGTAACCCGATTGAAATATTTCCGTTTGGATTCAATTTAAGTCAAAAAGAGGCAGTAAATAAAGCGTTTACTTCGCCTTTGAGTGTAATCGAAGGACCTCCTGGAACAGGCAAAACACAGACCATTCTTAACATTATCGCCAACGCTGTAATGAACGGAAAAAGCGTTGCAGTTGTATCGAGCAACAACTCTGCAACAAAAAATGTCTATGAAAAATTACAAAAGAACGGAATTGAGTTTATTGCCGCTTTACTTGGAAATTCCACAAACAAAAAAGAATTTATTGATTCTCAAACTGATATTCCTGATTTGTTGCAATTCAATTTGTCGGACAAAGAAAAATCAGACATAAAACAAACTTGCGAAAACCTTTTTAATCAACTCTTGGAATATCTTCGACAAAAGAACGAATTGGCATTACTAAAACAAGAATTCAACTCTTTGACAACGGAATACAAGCATTTTCAAGACGAAAATAAAATAGAAAATGATATTGAATTTTTGAAAAGCACAACAGCCGACAAATTACTTGCTCTTTGGGTTGCCATTGAAAACCAAGCATTAACCAACAAAAAACTAACTTGGTGGCGAAAATTGTTTTATTGGTTCAGATATGGAAGAAAAGAAAAAACCTTATTTGATATTCCTGCTGAAAAGGCGATACTTATTTGTCAATCAAATTATTATCCTGTAAAAATCGAGGAGTTGAAAAGCCGACAGAATGCATTAGAAATGTCTCTCAATCATTTTTCTTTCGACAATAAAATGAAAGAATACAGCCAACTTTCAATGCAACTTTTTAAATCGGAACTTTACAAAAAATACAATCGTAACAAACGAGAAAAATATGAAATTACGCAATTGCGTTCAAATTCGGAAAAATTTCTAAAAGATTATCCTGTAATCATGAGCACAACTTATTCATTAAGAAGAAGTTTGTCTGAAGAAACAACTTACGATTTTGTAATTATTGACGAATCTTCGCAGGTCGATTTGGCAACAGGTGCGCTCGCTCTTTCTTGTGCCAAACGAGCCGTGATTGTTGGTGATTTAAAACAACTTCCGAATGTAGTTGATGACAGAATGAAAGAAAAAACAGATGTCGTTTTTGATGATTTTTCTATTCCTGAACCATATCGCTATTCTAATCATAGTTTGCTCGCCTCAATTATGGAAATTTTTCCAAGTATCCCCAAAACACTATTGAGAGAACATTATCGTTGTCACCCTAAAATTATTGAATTCTGCAATCAAAAATTCTATGATAATCAACTCATTATACTCACAGAGTCTAAAAGCGAACGAGAACCATTGATAGTTTATAAGACTACGGCGGGTAATCATGCTCGTGAAAAAACAAATCAACGACAAATTGATGTGATTATCAACGAAATTATTCCAAACGAAAAACTCGAAGACATTGATTTGGGCATTGTAACTCCCTATCGAAATCATACAAATGCTTTACAACAAGCATTTAGCGGAACACAAATCAAAGCCGACACTGTTGACAAATTTCAAGGAAGAGAGAATGATGTCATTATTCTTTCCACTGTCGATAATGAAATTTCAGAATTTACCGACAACCCTAATCGTTTAAATGTGGCCATTTCGAGAGCAATTAAACAACTTATTTTGGTTGTAAACGGTAAAGATAGTGACAAAGACAGCAACATTGCGGACTTAATCCGTTACATTGATTACAACAACTTTTCTGTAAAAGAAAGTAAATTGCGTTCTATTTTCGATTATTTGTATAAAGGTTACGAACAAAAACGTGCAGTGATATTATCAAAAATTGGCAATATCTCCGATTTTGAAAGCGAAAAATTGATGTATGTATTAATTTCGAACACGCTCAAACAGGACAAATTTTCAAAATACGATGTCGTTTTGCACTTTCCTCTACGCAATGTTATTAAAGATTTTTCCAAGCTTACTGAAGAAGAACAAAAGTATGCACGACACTGCAACACACACTTAGACTTTTTAGTTTACAATAAACTTGGTAAAAATCCGATACTTGCAATTGAAGTTGATGGTTATGAGTTTCACAAAGCAGGAACAGAACAAGCCGAGCGAGACAAGAAGAAAGACAGGATTTTAGCAAAATATGAATTGCAATTACTTCGTTTCTCGACAACTGGTAGTGGCGAAAAGCAAAAATTGATAGACAAATTGACTGAAATAACAACAAATTGACTGCTCTGTCCAACCGGATATATAATTGATTTGATGTTCAAAAGCTGACCGTTGCTCGCGGGATTTATTTCTAATCCACACTTTCATTTATAAAAGCTTACAATTCTAGCAGCATCCATATCGTGCAGGCATAATGTACCGATTGTCCAAGTGGTGCATCAATGGTTTTAAATCCTGCTTTCTCGTACATGCTTACTGCTTTTGCCAATTCGGGAAAGCTCTCGAGATACAATTGTTGGTATCCAAATTCTGCTGCGGAAGCGATGCTTTTTTGCATTAATTCATTTCCAATTCCTTTGCTTCTGGCTGCTTTGGATAAATAAAACTTCACCAACTCAGCACAGCCGTTTGGCAAATTATCAGTGGGATAAATGCCGCAACCGCCCAATAATGTTCCGTTTTCCTCAGCCACCCAATAAACTGACTGTGGAGTTTGAAACAGCTCGTACAAATGGTCGGTGGTTGGGTCGGTGTAGACTGTTCCGGGTTTGTCAATCTTGAATTCCCTGAAAATGATTCTAATCAATTCGGCCAATTCTGCATTGTCCGAAGGTTCTATTTTTCTGATTGTTATTGCCATAATAGTAATTCTACTTTACTAGAATCAAACTTAAAAATATTATTAACCACAATGGTTATTTCGTTCAAAGCTAATACGTTTTTTGCAAAAAAAACCTCAACTTCTTTCAAATAAAAAACACTGTAAAATCACTACTAATAGGGTTTTACAGTGTTCGTTTTCTATTCGTATTATTTTATCGAAAATTTCTACTTATTGTTTAATGGAATTCTCATTTTGTAGAATGAACGCCAAACAAAAACGAGTGCAATTGCCAAAAATCCTACGCCTATGTAAGCAGTAAAATCGAATGTATTATTGGTTTGAGCTGCAATTTTCATGTTTAATGCAATTTCGGTTGCTAGCAAACCAAATAGAGTGGAGAACTTGATAATTGGGTTCAATGATACAGAGGATGTATCTTTAAAAGGATCGCCTACCGTGTCACCAATTACGCAAGCTTCGTGCAAAGGAGTATTTTTTTCATTCAAATCTACTTCTACCACTTTCTTTGCATTGTCCCATGCACCTCCTGCATCAGCCATATAAATGGCTTGAAACAAACCAAAACAGGCTATTGAAATAAGATATGCCACAAAGAAATTGCAATCGAAAAATGCAAAACCAAGGGTAAAACAAATTAATGCGATAAAAATATTCAACATTCCCGTTTGCGCATATTCTGTACAAATTCGCACAACAGCTATTGAATCACTCATATCAGCTTCTTTCCTGTCTAAATTAAAGTGTTTTTTAATATAGTCAACTGCACGATATGCACCCGTTGTAACCGCTTGCATTGAAGCACCGCTGAACCAGTAAACCACTGTTCCACCAGTAATTAGTCCCAATAAAACTGGAGCCGAAGTAAGCGATACGCTCAACATTCCCACTTTCTCCAAAAGTAGAATTATGGAGAAAATCATGGTTGTAGCACCCACTACCGCCGTACCAATCAATACTGGCTTGGCAGTTGCTTTGAAGGTATTTCCTGCAGAGTCATTGGCCTCCAAATAATGTTTGCCTTGTACAAAATCGGGGGTAAAACCAAAATCTCTTTTTATTTCCTCTTCAATTCCTTCGATACTTTCAATTTGCGATAATTCAAAAATTGATTGCGCATTGTCGGTTACAGGGCCATAACTATCAACAGCAATGGTTACAGGGCCCATGCACAAGAAACCAAAAGCTACCAAACCGAATGCAAAAATGGAAGCATGAGGGCCTAAAATAGAAGTTAGACCTAATGTGCTTATAAAATAGGCAACCGTCATTAAGCCAACAATTAAAAGTCCTGTCCAAAATGCGCCGAAATTTCCGGAAACAATTCCCGAAAGGATGTTCAACGATGGACCACCTTCGCGCGAAGCAGTAACAATTTCCTTAACGTGTATGGAATGTGAGCTAGTGAAGAATTTCGTGAATTCTGGAATCAATACAGCAGCTACAGTTCCACAACTAATGATGGCAGCCAATTTCCACCACAGGCTTGTGTCAACAAGGTCGCCAACCAATAAATAGCTCATAAAGAATGAAGTAGAGATACTTAGCACGGCAGCAATCCAGATTAATCGCATCAATGGTTCTTCAAAATCGAACATTTTCAAACCTTTGTATTTGCGTTTAGAAATTCCCTGATTAATAAAATAAGAAATCCCAGAGCATAAATCCATTAAGAAACGCATTCCAAATATCCAAACAATTAACTTAGATTGAACTTCAACACTTGGCACAGCCAATGTAATAAACGTAATCAAAGCAACACCCGTAACACCGTAAGTTTCAAAACCATCGGCGGTAGGGCCAACGCTATCACCAGCATTATCACCAGTACAATCGGCAATTACGCCTGGATTACGAGGATCATCTTCCTTCACTTTAAAAATTACTTTCATCAAATCGGAACCAATGTCAGCAATTTTGGTAAATATACCTCCTGCAATACGCAATACGCTGGCTCCTAACGATTCACCAATGGCAAATCCAAGAAAGCAGATGCCAACAATTTCGCGCGGAACAAACAACAAAATGATTACCATCATCACCAATTCCAAGGAAATTAGAAAAAGCCCAACGCTCATTCCTGCTCGTAACGGAATATCAACAACGTTCCAAGGATTTCCGCGTAGTGAAGCAAAAGCGGTACGTGAATTGGCGTAGGTGTTAATGCGTATGCCAAACCAAGCCACCGCAAAAGAACCACCCATACCTAAAATTGAGAAAAACAATACATATAATAATGTAGCAATGCTTTTTTCTTGTAGGGCAAGAAAATAATAAGACATAATGGCGGCAACAAAAACAAATAGCAACAACATAAATTTGCCTTGATGCAGCAAATAAGTACGGCAGGTTTGATAAATTGTTTCTGAAACTTTGAGCATAGAATCATGCGCCCTCACTTTTTTGATTTGTGCATAAAGCCACAAACTGATTCCAAGCGTAACACAAATTACTAACGCTCCGTAAAAAAGAAAATCCCATGCCTGAATAGCATGTCCATCGATGTGAAAACTACCCTGATGTAGATCAGGAATCTTAATGTCGGCCTCACTTGCGAACAAGTTGGCGGTAGTAAATACTGCTGCAAAAAGTAACAGAACTACCCGTTTGATGTGATTCATAAAAGTGTGATGTTTTTAAATAATGTTGATTTGTGAAATCTTTAAAAAAGAAAAAAATTTTTGCAAAGTTAGATAACAATTATCCCGAAACAAAAGGCTTTTGGTTAATAAATAAAGTGGTTGACCAATATATATTCAATCTAAATAACAGTGTGATTCTTTAGATATTATTTGAGTGATTTTCCCTTCCAAATCGAGATTAGAAATGATTAGTTAGGCCTATAGTGGGTTCCCAACTAAGTGTAGAATACAAGTTGGGAGCTGTATGGGGAAAAAGCGCAGTAATACATAACAATGGTTCGTTATAAAAAAAATTTTTTTTGAACGCTAAGATGCAAAGTCGCAAAGACGCAAAGAAAAACTGAAAGTTTTTGTCTTAGCGTTCTTTCTCTTGTTATTGAATATAAGGCATTTAAAACTTTGCGGCTTTGCGTTTACTCTTTGTTTTGAGAAAAACTACTATTAATTAAATTTGGCGTTCTAAACCCATATTAATCAATATAATATGTATTTTTATAACGACCCATTGACATAAGTAATGCATCAATCGCACAGTTTGCAGATTCCAACCAGCAGTAATTCGCCGAAAATAATAAGTAACATTTATAAATGAACAATCATTGATTTAAGATGGTTATAAAGCCGTCGAAGTAAGTAATCAATAATATTAAGTTCTGACCCCCAAACCCCCTACTGGAGGCTTTAAGACGCAGTATTTAAAGGTTGACATAGAAACTTGTCCCGATAGCTATCTCTTAGGTTTGCAGAATGAAATTGAATTTTGAGAAGCGAGG
>JBAXAD010000009.1:0-44737 GCA_037142715.1 Paludibacter sp.
AATATCAGAATTATACACAATATATTGAGAGGTTAAGCGCACAGTTAATTGAGAAATTATTTCAAAATCCATGCATTACTAACTTTGTTCAATAGGATTGGGCTTTAGCCCATTCAAAGAAATGTAGAACAATTGGCTTTAGCCGAAACTTTCTTGTTACAATTTTGGCTAAAGCCGAAGACATTTTATCCATTCTCCCTCCAGCTAAAGCTGTAGGCAATTGATTGGCAGTGTACCAAAAATGAAGCATAGAAATTGGATTCGGGTTGTGATAAATTCATTAAATTGTAATGTTTGAGTTTTTCAGCAGACCCTAATTACTTAATAAAACTTTTAAACATGTACAAATTAATGTAACCACTTGTAATTGAGTAATCGATTCTCAACTAATTTCAAACAAAAAAGCCCCACGAAATCAGTCGTAGGGCTATGCTTTTTAGAGAATGCTAGTGCTAAGTAGCAGCTGTGCTTTCTGTTTTAGTGCCTTTGTTCCCTTTTCGGGAACAAAGGCATATTAAATCTTGTATGTAATTACATAATCAAAGGAGTTCCATCTAAAATTGTGTATGGTTTTATACAATAAAAGAATATGAAGTTATTCTCATATATTTTTTAATGACTATCGGCTTTTGCACCCAAGACTTCATTTCTATCAAAATTCATCTTGTTGAATGTTCTGTTGATTTAATCTTAACACTATATATTGGCACTATATTCGGGCTGAAAGCCTTTTATATTCTAGCCCTGGGCAACGCCCAGGGTATGTAATAAGATAGAAGTCCTCGCCTTGAAAAGGCAGCATAATACAACACGTATAATTCAATATCATGAATATCAGTAATATAGTAATATCATTATTTCATTTGGAAATTTATAATGCCCTGCAATTTATCCCGCTGTGCGGGAGGGCGCAGATTTTGATTGCTTTTTCTACCCAAGGCGTTGTCCTTTCAGGACGATTCCGCCAGCTGGCGGATAGATTATAATGCCTTTTCAAGGCGAAAACAATCTTGATAAACCCAATTGTTGCTTTTTTACATATAAAAAAATCCATTGGGTGCAAAACCCGATAGTCTATTATTTTTTTATTCATCCAAAACATCACCTATCAAATAGGATTGAAAAATATAATCAGGATTTTCATAAAACAGACTACTATTAAAATCTTCAATTCTTCGAACTATCCATGAGTTAAACACTTCCATAATTATTCCAATAGAATCAGGTGTGTTTCTGTAATCAATCACACTCAGAATCAATCGTTTATAAACCTTTCCAATATCCCATAAGGAAGGTATGGAGTATTTGGCTGCTTGCACATTATCGAAATTTCCACTTTCTATCTTACAGTCATTTATTAATTCATCGCTCAGTTTGTCGATGTTTTCGCTATGATAAATATCGGCTAAATCATAGATGTGCTGCAATTTAGTCCTACCGATTGCATTCACGATTACCGATCTATGATTATTTGTCCGCCTTGCAATGTGTTCAATAAGGCTGCAAACAAAAAATATATCGTTGCTTTCTTTCGGTTCTCTACCTTTCATAATTTTCTGATTTAATAAAAATCAAACATTTCAGTGCGCTTTCAGTACAAAAACAAATTTGATGTGTAGGATGTTTAAATTTTGCAAGTATCCAAAATTGTTCTTTCGTTAGTATACCTGCGATATAATCTGAAATATAGTTATATATCTGGTCATTAGCCATCGGCCCACTTACTACATCATAGTCATGAACATTGCCATTCCTACAACTTATTATAAAATCGAGCCAAGGTTCAGACATTTCCAAGAAAGCAAGTTCTTTCAATTTTGCATTAGGCTTATAATTATAAATGCTCACTACAGGAGTATCAAACCTTCTGGCCCACCGAATTGCCTGTTCTTGCATTTCCATACAGTAAAAACCTACACCAAAGTCTTTAACATATCTTCCTTTAATTATTTTCGGTAAAATAATCTCAATTGCCCCTCCGTGAAATATCATGTTTTTTATTATTTTAAGTTTTAGCCCATTAAGTATTTTACAAATGCTCGGACTGGACTGACCTCGTCTGGTGAGCCGAAAAATGGAGTGAAGTAGGCGTAGTCCGCTAGTTAGCGGATTGTTTGAGCCACGACGTATTCCGTCGTGGTGATCCCGATAGCTATCGGGATAAAAGTTTTCAGCCTACGAACGACTGATTTTTCGAGCGAAGCAGGCGAAGTCTTGACTTTTTTTGCATACTTTTTTTTGTCAAGAAAAAAAAGTATGTGGGGTTTGGGGCAAAGCCCCATGTTCAACTTCTAGATTAACAGCGGTATATATAAATATCCCTGATTTTTGTCATGAGCTAAGAAATATCATAGTAATCTCTAAAAGTATTTCTTCGGAGCATTACCTCCATTTTCATAGCAGCAATGGCTTTTACATCTGCAATTTTAAGATTAACTTTCACGAGTATCGGATTTAAAACAGGTGATGATTTCTCACATGCATAAAATGAAATTTTAACTCCCGACACTTTAAATTCTACATGATTAAAGTCCCATATTTCACGTGATTGAATAATTCCAATACTTGCTAATTGCTTTTCTATAGCTACCCAATCAACTTCTTGCTTTTGAGATTTATTAGTTCTCCAACTCTGAAAATCTAAATCTTCACTTAATCTGGCCTGTAATTGCATAGCCAAAGCAGTTCCACCCACTAGCGTGTATGGTTTTATACAATCTAATGAAACAATCTTATCAAAAATCAGATTTGTATGTGGAGCTAATGCTATCATGATAACTTATTTATATGACGCGTAATGGTGGAACTAATATATTTATCTGGGTTTTTTATGCCGAAATACATCCATGCAAGTAGTTTATTTATTTTTCTGTAGTAATCACCCTGAATCACCAATCGATCACGCCATACTTGCTTAATTTTTTTATATGGGTAGATGGTAAACAAAGAATTAATTTCTTCGATGTCTAAATATAGCAATGTTTTTTCTATCAAAATATCATCAGGCACAAGAGTACCATCATGCATATCGAAAGACCAATAACGATTTTGATCTATCAATTTTTTATTCAATATTTGCTTGGCATCTTTCATTAACTATCAAATCAATTTTTATTTTTTTCAATTTATCCAATTTCTATTTTTCAAAAAGTCATTACAACGATTTATATTTTCAACCAATTGTTGGGTCATTTCAATCACTTCGGGTATTATTTCACAAATTGCTTCGGGAATATACTCGTGTGCAATTTGATTTCGGACATCTCGTATAGCAATCATTTGATCAGCATTGCTTAGTATTCCTAACTTTTCGGCAGTATGCAGTAAGTCAATAAAAGGAACAAAAGATTCATGGAGTAACATCCATGTTGTTCGTAAAATCTTTTGAGTAAACAAGTCCGAAGTCCTGTTAAATTTAGAGGTCAACGAGTCAAAAGACTCTTGCTCTTCGAAGGTGTAGTTCAATTTTATTCCAATCGATTTGCATTTTTCTACAGAATGGAGTAGAGTTGCAACTGATGCATCTATAAGAGACCATTCTGTGTGGAGCAAAATTATCAATTTATCGTCATTTTTATCCGTCATAATTCAATTGCTGATGTTTGTATTAACTCTTTAAATACGGAAGTATCATTATAGGTATAATTAACTAAATCAAGTTTTTGCCAACCAAACTTCTTATAGAACTCCACACGAATGGGTCTAAATATCGCCTTAATAACAGGTTTCTCAGTCAATATCATCACATCAATATCACCACCCAGAGCATCATCATTGGTACGAGACCCAAACAAATATAATTTAGCATCTGGTATTTTGTCTAATATCTGTTGTTTGAGAAATGTAATTATCTGGTTGTCTAATCTCATATATGTAATTTCTAAGCTGGTTTTAATCCCTATTAATTTTGAAATATAAATATACATCAAAAAACTGTATCACTCAAATCATAGACAAAGATACGATAAACCTTTTAAATTAAACCAAATGAGTCCATCTGAAGTATAAATAAATACTCTTCATAAATGGAAATTAATTCACATAAAATTTCAGAAATAAAAAAGCCCCACGAAATCAGTCGTAGGGCTATGTATTAGAGAATGCTGGAACTTAAGCAGCAGCTATCGGGACCGCATACTATTCTTTATTTGTTTCATGAGGGTAAAGCTGAAGTAACCGGGATTTGTGACACTACATCAATTTATATGATGTGACAAAAGTGAAGGATGTTCTGCTCATCACTACAATTATCAGGTGCTAAAGTGAAGGATGTTCTGAACATCACTACAAATATCAGGTGACAAAGTGAAGGTTGTTCTGCTCATCACTACAAATATCAGGTGCTAAAGTGAATAATGTTCTGCTCATCACTACAATTATCAGGTGACAAAGTGAAGGATGTTCTGAACATCCCTACAAATGTCACCCTAACAAAAATGAAGGATGAGCAGAACATCCTTCATTTTTGAGTTAAAATTGAGATGCTTATGTGAAATTTCTCCAAATACTCCATCGTAAAGCTTATACTGTTGTGAACATTCATCTGAAATTTCATCAAAATGTGTGTTATGCTACCAATATTATATGCAAAATAGGTGCAAAAGTGAAGGATGAGCAGAACATCCTTGTTAATGTCACCCTAACAAATTTGAAGGATGAGCAGAACATCCTTACAAATGACACCCTAACAAAAATGAATGATGAGCAGAACATCCTTGTTAATGTCACCCTAACAAAAATGAAGGATGAGCAGAACATACTTACAAATGACACCCTAACAAAAATGAAGGATGAGCAGAACATCCTTTATTTTTGATAGTATATTGGTCTGTAATACTGCACAATACAAATTCAGTCATTCTTTTTGTAGTGATAGTCTACCTCATGTAAAACTTTTACTAGTGTTATGTTAGTTGTGCTATGTCGTTCTTTAATATCGGATGCGTCAAACCGCTTGAAGCGGTTGGACGCTGTATCCGCTCAACCGCTTCAAGCGGTTTGTCGGATGAACATACACCAGTTATTACATAACAAAACACTAAAACAACCAAAGCTACTTAATTTGGGTTCATATTTACCGTCCTAAGTGAAACCAAAGTGTTAGTACTGTGATACTACAGTGAATTCTCTGTGATTTGTCTGTGATTGTAAGTGAATTCTCTGTGATTGTAAGTGAATTCTCTGTGATTCTCTGTGAATTCTCTGTGATTGTAAGTGATTTCTCTGTGGTTTATCTGTGGTTTCTCTGTAATTTGACTATGTTTGTGAATTATAAATTTAATGATTATCCGAAAAAACAACAGTAAATCCCGTCTGATGGTCTTGGATTGACCTTGTCAAGTGAGTCGAAAAATAGAGAGAAGTAGGCGTAGTCAGATAGACATAGCCATCAAACTTAGGAGTTAAAAGACTGAAAGTCTGACGGCTATTGTTAGGAGCTAGGAGTTCTTTTGTATTAGAAGCATCCCAATACCGAATATATTTTCAAAAAAGTAATGAAACAAAACAATAGAAAATAAGAATAGCACGCTGATGACGCTGACGGAGCGGTGAAGAAAGACGGATTTAAAATTCACTTCGCAAATTGATTTTAGGAGCACAATCAAAATACATAGTATTTTTCTAATCCGTATTAAATCAGCTATCCCGATTGCTATCGTGGACCGCGTAATCTGCGTTCTATTCTTCATTTGTTACAACAGAAAGATCCTAAGCAAGGAGTATTCAATAATTCCTCGACAAATGTCTCTCCAATTTATAAACCAACATCAGTTCGTGGGTCCCAACGGTATTTTTGCTGATGCCGGCCACATTATAATCGAAACTGTACCATGCATGCAGTGATTCGCCCAAATTTAAACCGAAAAGCACACCCATTTCTGTTCGGGTTCTATAAAACATGCCCAGTTGAAATAGTTCTTTCTGACGATAAGTATTGAAAAACGTGGTCAGATTAAACTCCATTTGAAAGATTCTATTAAATTGAATGGCCGTTACTCCTGCTTGTAGTTGAATTGGATCCAGTGTTCTATATCGATATTTTGCATAAAGATAATTGGCATTGGTTTGTAATTTGTTTTCCTCGAAAAACAAAGAGAAAAGATTCTGGGTGGACAGTCCAACCGTCAACGACTTGTCAGTGAGTTGAGCACCAAGGTCTGAGTTGTAATTATTTTGTTTCAGTAGTTTTGAATAAAAAGAAGGATCGTCAACATACACCGAGTTCATATCGGACAAATCATAAGATAGGTTTTGGAAACTGGCAGCCAACCCCAGATGAAGCTGCCATTGGCGATAGAGCTTTACATTATAGGCATAAGATAGCGCCACATTGAATGTGTTGGAAATGCCTATTTTATCGTTAAATACTTTGATTCCAAATTGAGTGCGCAAATTCTCGAGATAAGTGGTACCAGTTGCATAAATTGTGCTGGGTGCGCCGGGAAATCCAACCCATTGTTTTCGGGCAGCCATACTAAAAACGGCAGTGGATTCATCATCAATAGCAGCTGGGTTAATATAATAGGGGTTTTCCAAAAAATTATTGATGCGAATATTCGATTGACCAACTACTATAATTGACAACAAATTGAACAGCAGTATGTAAATCGTTTTATTCATATATTTATCTTAATGATTATCCGCAAAAGCAACAGCGGATTCCTGCTGATGGTCTTGGATTGACCTCGACCAGTGAGCCGAAAAATGGAGTGAAGTAGGCGTAGAAAACTTTTCTGTTTGAGTGGCGACGTATTTCGTCGGCGCGAGTTTAAAGTTTTCAGCCTACGAACGACTGATTTTTCGAGCGAAGTGGGCGCAGTCTTGACTTTTTTTGCTTACTTTTTTGCGTCAAGGCAAAAAAAGTGAGTAGGGCGCGGGGCTAGCCCCGATTTATAGTGTTTAATTTTAGTTACTTATTTTATTACGTGCAATTTGTGTTTATTATAAAGCAATGCAAAAATATTTAGTAACTCAAAAAAATGAATCCTAAAATATTATCGACTCGATATGTTAAATGCGGATAGTTATATTTATCTTACTACGGTTACATAGCCATTCTTGGTTCTTACTCCAGCCTCGGTGGTAAAGGATACAACATAAAAATAAGTACCTTCTGAAACCATTTTATTTTTAAATGTGCCATCCCAACCTTGATTTCCTTCATAGATCAGTATTCCATTGCGATTGTAAAGCTTGATTTGAGTATCTTTCATGAACAAATCATTCACCCCATCGCCATTGGGAGTAATGATTGCAGGTTGCGTTGGCGTATTGACCCATATCCGTTTTTTATCATATTCACTACAGCCATTGGGGTTTATGACCTTCAGAGTCACATCGTAATATCCTTCGGGTGAGGGACTGAACTTGTGAGTCAAATCATATCCCTCTTGTAATTCCGTACCATCTCCAAAGTTCCATGAATACCTTGAATAAGGAATATCTTTGGTCCAAAAGTGCATTTGTGTTTCAATATCAACTTTGTTTCCTTCAGTTTGAATGGAATATTTCAGCAATTCATGAAAGGATGCCGTAAAATACAAAGTATCCTTACAACCCGCCACCGAAGTGCCAATAACACTGTATTTACCTTCTTTGGTCAATAAAATGCTGTCGCCCATTGTTCCATCGCTCCAAAGATACTGATTTGCTCCCGAAACGTAAAATACCGAAGTTTCACCCACACAAAGCATTGGCGACCTGTCTAATTTCAATTCGGGCAATGGCTCAATCACCACCACTTGCTCAAAATAGCTGGGGCAAATGCCATTTGACATGGTCAATCGAACTTTGTAATTTCCAGCAGTTTTATAATTGTGAATAATAGTTTTTGTTGTTGAAGTAGCACCATCTCCAAAATCCCATGTGTAAGTATTGTTCTTTCCGGCTAAATCAGAGCCTGTTACATCAAATAGATAGCTTCGACTTCTACAATCAACCAACCGATAATCAATTTTCACTGTAGGAAGGTCGAATGGATTATTAATGGTAAAAGTATAATCCGTGGAACATCCCAAAGCATCGGTAACTGACAATACAACTACATTGTTTTTATCATTTTTCATTATTTCATTGTACTCGCCACTTACTGTACCACTGCTCCAGGTGTATTGATAGGGTGAAAATCCACCAGATACATGCGCAACATTAGTGCTGAGGTATTTTTTTGCTTCACAATTATATTCGGTTGTTGTGCTAACATATAAAACCAAGGGTTTTTGGCGTGTAACTATATATTGAGCAGTTTTCACACATTGATTTGAGTCGGTTACAGTTACAGAATAACTTCCTGCAAGTAGTTGGTCTATGTCCTTGGTGGTACTTCCGTTGGACCAAATATAAGTATAGGGTTCTTTTCCGCCCGACACTTCAAGATGAATAGAACCGCTATTGATATTATTGCAATCAAATGCGTTTTTTATTTTCTCGACTATTACAATTGCTGTAGGTTCAAGCACAACATAACTCTTGGTAATTTCGCAAACCCCATTTTTCAATGATAGAATATAAGTTCCTGCTTTTAGATTGTTTCGGATAGCACCAGCCGTTGGACTGTCCTTCCACGACCATGTTATTGGGGAAATACTGCCCGTTAAATTCAAATTGATACTGCCATCATTGGCACCAAAACAAGAAACATTTTTAATGGCGGGGTGGATAGAAGATGTCGTGAATGTGCAACTTGCCGAACATCCCAACGAATCAGTGACTGTCAAGATAACGGTTTCGGTCTTATTGCTTTCCATAAACTCGTTGTTGGAACCACTTACAATCCCTTTGCTCCACGAATAGGCATAAGGTGCAATGCCACCAGAAATATTTGCACAGTAAATATTCCTGTAACTGTTTGCTCCACAGTTAAATTCAAATTTGGATGAAACGGTAACAGCCAATGGTTTTTGCCTTAAAATCTCAAATTGGGCAGTTTGATTGCAACCTGCAGCATCAGTCACGGTTACTGAATACTTCCCGGAAGCTATGTTTACTAAATCCTTGGATATGCTGTCGTTTGACCAAACATAACTGTAGGGCGAATTACCACCTTTAACGGTTAAACTAATGGCGCCACTGTTGGGCTGATTGCAATCATAAGCATTGATAACATTGGCAGCAATTTCAATGGGTGATGGTTCAAGCACAACGTAACTTTTAGTAATAACACAAGTCCCGCCATTGTTTAAAGTTAGAATATAAGTGCCAGCTTTCAGATTATTCCTCACCAAGCCAGCTGCAGGAGCATCCTTCCATGCCCATTTTACTTGTGAATTATTTCCAATGACATTCAAGTTTATACTTCCGTTGGGCTCACCATTACAGGAAACGTTTTTAACGCTTGAATTGATTGAAAATGGTATGAATGTGTAACTTGCGGTACAACCCAAAGAGTCTGTTGCTGTTAGAACCACAGAATCACTCTTACTGATTTCCATGAATTCATTGTTTGCACCACTCACAATTCCTTTGCTCCACGAAAATTGGTAAGGAGCAAAACCACCCGAAATATTGGCTGTGTAGGTGTTTTTGAAACTGTTTGCATCACAATTAAATTCAACTTTAGGAGTTGCCGACAATACGATGGGTTTCTGTCTTAAAATCTCAAATTGAGCGGTTTTTACACATCCTGCTGAATCGGTTACAATTACACTATAATTACCCGCTTTCAAGTTTGCAATCTCTTTGGTATCATTTCCATTTGACCATTCAAAACCGTATGGTTTCTTGCCCCCAGTTACAGCTAAACTGATAGCTCCACTATTCTCATTTTCACAATCAAAAGCATTGCTAACTTTGGAACTTATCTGAATTTGAACGGGTTGTTTAACAACAAAACTCTTGGTGATGATACAGGGTGCTCCGTCTTGCAAGCTAACAGTATAGGTACCAGCTTTCAGATTATTTCTGATACTACCAGCGGTAGGATTGTCCTCCCAAACTACTTTGATGGGTTTCAAACCTCCAGTAATATTCAGATTTATACTTCCGGTGCTGTCGCCAAAACATGAAACCTGATGAATGGCAGGTGCTATTGCAAAATCAGCCTGAGCTATGTTTAGGGCTGCTGTTGCTTGACAACCATTGGCATCTGTAACGGTAATTGTATAATTTCCGGCCGACAAATTGTCCCTAAAAGTCACACCATTCACAAAATCATTCCATTCAATTTTATAAGCGCCATTTCCACCAGTGATGGTAGCAGTGATGGTGGCATTGTTAGAACCGAAACAAGTTATCGGAGAACTCTCCAAACTGATTTTTAATTGATTGGGTTGAGCAATTGTAACCAAGATTGATTTCGTGCATTCATTTTTATCCTTCACTTCAAGCTGATAAGTTCCAGCTACAAGGCCTGACAAATTTTGTTCGGAACTTTTAAAGTTGTTAGGTCCCGACCAAGTATAACCATATTTTATCTCCCCATCCGATGGGTTTCCACCCACAACCGTTACAGTTATTTCACCGGTGGCATCCCCAAAACAAGCAACATTTTTTTGTTGCATCAAAATTTCTAAAGCTTGAGGTTCAACGATTTGAAATGATTCAGACTTTTGAGCACATTTATTGGCATCCAACACGGTAAGTGCATAAATACCAGCTTTCAAGTTTGAGATGTCCTCCGATGTGGCAAAATGCAAACCGTCCTTGGTCCATTCATAAGTATAAGGCGGAGTTCCACCATTGACTGTAATACTCAATTGACCGATACTATCGCCATGGCATTTAATGTCGGTTTTAATGTCGTTAGTTATCGTAATCTCTTTCGGCTCAGTAATGCTAAAATTCTTAATCAACGGACAACCTCCATTATCAGAAATCTTTAAGGAATAATCGCCTGGTGACAAGTTAGATATATCCTTTTTTGTAGATTCAAAACCATTTGGGCCTGTCCACAAAACGATGTAGGGAGTCTCATTGTTGAAAGGTTTTCCGCCAATAATGTTACAAGAAATTGAACCGTTATTTGCACTTGGACAGGTACTGTTCTTTAATGTTACTGTTGGATTTATGGTTGGAATTACTTCCACTATTATATTAAACGTCATTCCGGTACACGAACCAGAAATTGGAGTGACAGTATAATTAGCTGTTGCCAAATCGTTTGTTTTATTGGTCAATGTCTCACTAATTTGTGAAGTTGGGCTTAATGATGCACTTGCACCTGAAATTGAATTGGCGGGTGTAATGATTGGAGCTGACCATGCAAAAGTAGTTCCTTCGGGAATTAAATCAGCAGTACCAGCGGTGAATTTAAAATTATTGCCACTGCATATTGATAAGTTTTGAGCAGCGATTACGGCTTTTGGGTTTACTTTGATGGATACTATTTTGGACGTTAATGATGAACAGCCACCAGTAAAACCGGTAATTTGGCAGTAATAGTAAACAGTACCCACTGTAGAAGTGGAAGGTTGGTAGCTATTTGTAATTGCATTGGGAATTGCCGTACCCGAAGTATAGGAATTTTCAGCACTTACAAACCATTGATAGTTGGCTTTACCAACTCCACCTGTAAAATTGACTGCCAGTGGAGGAATTACTTCATTAATACAAACGGTGGTATCATTGGGTTGTTTGATGAATTTTGGATTTGCATTTACAATTACCTCCGTTGTCAAACTAGTCACATTACATGACAATCTATCTTGATGTACCAAGCAATAATAAAATGTTGTTTTAACCGAATCTGTAGGCGGAGTATAAATTGAATCATTGGCACCCAAAATTAAATGCCCATTTATATTGGAATTACTTTTATTTGAATACCATTGATACTGATAACGAGTGGTATCAACACCACCCGCTGGGGTAACCATCAAGTTTGCAGACGCTGTATTCTGGCAAATTGATTGTGTAGCAAGCGGTTGATTTTTAACTGTAGGATCATTCACCACATAAATTTCTGCTACGTCGCTAATGGTTGAGCCGCAAGTGTGACCCGACAAAGTAACTGTTACATAATAGAAATAATGTCCAACTGAATTAAAAACAGGCGGCGTAAAAATGGAATCCTTTGCTCCAACAATCAATTTTCCTCCGCTGTTGGAATTGCTAACATTAGAATACCACTGATAATAGGGTATGCCTGAACCACCAATATATTTTACTTTCAACGGGATGGAAATTGTTCCACCAACGCACAAGTTTTGCAACTTCTGTGGCTGTGATTCGGCATTTATCACAGGGGCTTCATTAATGGATACGGAAGCTATTTCGGAAGAAATGCTATTACACAAACCTGTTGGAAGAGATACAGTACAGAAATAAAAAATTGTACCAATTTCATTTGTTGGGGCAATATAAGTATCAGTGGTTTCACCTACAATTGCCTTGGACTTGGCAGTAGATCGAATGGTATTTGAATACCATTGATAAGTACGTTCGCCAACACCGCCCGAAGAAATCACCTTCAAAGGCGTTGCAACACCACCCTGACAAAGCGAACTGGAAACTGGCTGACTAGTAATGGCAGGCCCCGGATCAACAGCAATCGTAAATTCCATGTATTTCCCAACATTACTTACACCATCGTTTGTATAGGTTGGCGTTACTCTTATATTGGAATAGAGATGACCTATTGTAGTATTTGTAAGTGTAAAACTTGGGATATTACCTGAACCTTTGATAGAATCCAACCCAATAGCTGGGTTACTATTTGTCCATTTGTAGGTAGTTTTTCCATTTATATTGTTTGTCGTAAACACTAAAGTAGGAGTCTTGGTTCCATTACACATTTCAATTGTGTCTAATTTATTTACTTGAGCAGTAGGATTTACAGTAATTGTAAATGTTTTTGAATCTCCGGCGCAACTAATTGAACTCTTGAAAGTTGGAGTTACGGTAATTGTATAAATTAAAGGAGTATTGGAATTATTTATTGCTTTGAATGAATTAAAATCACCGCTGCCGATTGAATCAATACCCGCACTTGATTTTACACTCTTCCATTGATAAGATGTAATACCACCTATATTACTGGATGTGAATTTTACGCTTGCCGTATTATCACCATTCGTTACTACTTGATTTGTAGGTTGAATTAATTTTGCAGATGGATTTACGGTAATGGTAAATGTGGTAGGACTTCCAATGCAACCTGTTTTGGTATTTTTGGGAGTTACCGTAATTGTGGCAACAACGGCTGAATCAACATTATTTCTCGAAATAAAAGAAGCAATCTTATCAATACCGGATGCGCCAAGTCCAATGTTTGTATTATCATTTTTCCATTCATAAACCGTTGCATCTGTACCAGTAAAAATTATCTCATCCGTAAGGTCGCCATTGCATTTCAACTGATTAGCAACCACTTGTACTGTTGGGATTCGGTTTACAATAAATTTATTGCTACTATCGCTTTTAGAACCACATTCATTAGTTACAGTCAAATAAGCAGTATAATTTCCTGGAGTAGCATAATTAATTTGACCTGGATCTTTCTGGGTCAGCAAACTTAAATCTGCTGGTGTACTACCCGGGAAACTCCATTGGTAAGACAACACACTGGACGAAGGTGCACAAGCATTAACAACGGCTGTTGGATGAATAGATGCAGAGCCGCAAGCATCTGGAATACTATTAATTACAAAAGTTGGCGCTTGTTTTACGATTATAATTTGTTGTGTGCTTACTGAACCAATCGAATTGGTCACTGTCAGTTTCAATGTATATTTTCCGGGTGTAATAAAATTAAATGACGGTTGTCTCGAAGCTGAGTTCGTGTTATTTAAATAACTCCAATTAGATTGCGTCCCACAATTGTCAACAGCATAAGTCACTTCCCATTTGTAGGCAATAGTACATGTTTTACTCAAATCGGTAGTGTTATTGACATCCACTGCAAACGGCGCACAACCTTCATTGGTCAATTTAAATTGAGGAATTAACTGGTCTTCAATACAAATAGTATCAGCCACCACACCATTTCCGCATTTTTTGGTATCAACGCGCAAGTTAACCACATAAGTTCCAGGAACTGTAAAAGTGGGTGTAACTTTGTTGGTTCCCTCATCCCAAAACACGGAATTATTATACCCATTATCATTTCCCAACGTTTCAGAAGTTTGCAATGCAAAACCAGTACTAGGGGAAATTTTCCAAACAAGTTTGGGTACTACCAAACAATTTCCGTTTTCATTTACATATCCAGTGGTTGCATTAGTTAGTGTAACAGGGGTTTTAACTGCAAAAATACTTGGGTAATTTGCATTAACAGGTTTTACAGAAAAACCAACTACAGGCGGTGTAGAAACATATATTGGAAGAACGCCCACTTCAGATACTCCACATGCATTTTTGGCCACAATTTTTGCTGAAAATGAATTATCATATGTAGAACTCTTTGTACCACAAGAAGATTTCAAAAATTGATGCCAAATACCAGGTTTCCCCCCCGAAAAATTTGACGGGTCTGAAGGATTATAGTCTATCGGTTTATTGTCATCGTTAAATGTAATGGTGTATTTTGTGTCAACTGAATTTCCTTCGGTACCCGAAATTGGGAAAAATACTGGAGTACCACTACAATTGTCACTTAAACCTTCAGTTCCCATTTGTACTGATGGTTTTGATCTCACGTTAATGATATATTCCTTTGCAAATAAAAATCCGTCCTGATCTAAATAACTATATTTCAATATCCATAGACCAACATTGTAGGTATGTTGAATGGTAGTCCAAGCAGAAGCGGAAAAATTTGCCGTACCATCCCCCCAATTAATCTGATAGTTAGTATTATTAATGGCTGTTGGTGAGGTATTTTTAAAAGTCAATTCTGATACAACGCTGATACAGGTTTGATACATAAGTTTTCCGTCGACTTTTGCTGTATCGGCGTATATTTGTAAAGGTATTTCAGTTGCAAAAGTTTGAGAGCTCGAGGTGCTATTGATAATTTTACTCCAATTTCCTAACCCAGGAAGTTTAAATCCGGATATACTATCATTTTGCACTGCCAATAATACACTCTGAAAGTTCAAAGTGAAAATCAAAAGGCAAATCAACTTATATATCTTGTTCATTCAGAAACAATTCCGACTTTATATTGATATATGTAAGCATATCAATTTTATATCAAGAATAGTACTCCAAAGATAATAAAATTATCCAACAAGTTGATAACTAGTACTTTGTAGCAATTGTTACTACGCACTTTTCATTTATTGCTACATGCCAAATTCGGTGAAATTAATAATATAGCTGAGATTATTTGGCTGGAAAGTGATTTTATATACAAATGAAGTCAACAGTTGGATAATGAAGACTGAAGGATTAAATAAAAGTTATTAATAGCTAGTTGTTGTAGTAAACCATACAGTAAATACTATTTTTTATTTTGGTCTTTTTTACTACAATATAATAGAATAGAGTCAAAATCGAAATTTGAGCATCAATAACATCAACAAAACAAGACCTAATATTGAATATATTTAACTAATAAATAGTACAAACACCGAAAGTTTAACGGTTGAAACAGTAAAAAACAAAGAAATTGAAGATCATTATTTCTGATAAGTAGCATAAAATCTTTTTGATTGTAAAATAACAATCCCATAAATGAATTGAATCATTTATGGGATTTAATAAATTAATAGAAATTTGAGAGGACAACAATAAATAAAACTGTAATTAAAAGCACATTATATTAGTAATTAGAAATTTAGAAATCACATATGATATAGTAACCTAAACAATTTCACCGCTACCAATACAGATATTGGAATCGACATCATATATTACTCCAAACTGACCTGGAGCAATACCTTGCAACTTTTGGTTTGAATTTAATTGATAACCATCTACTGTTTTAAGAATTCTACCTTTTGTAAAATCAGGTGTGTGACGAATTTTAAAACTAACATCAAACTCAGTTGAAACACCTTTCCAAGGATTATCAGTAATAAAATGAAAATCACGCATCAAAAGTTGATTGCCATATTGCGCTTCAACATCAAACCCTTTGGATGCATATACTATATTGGCATCAACGTCCTTTTTAATCACGTACCATGGGCCACCCGAAAGTCCAAGTCCCTTGCGTTGTCCCACAGTATGGAACCAATAACCTTTGTGTTTGCCCATAACCTTTCCGGTTTCCAACTCTACTATAGGCCCCTCCTTTTCACCCAAATATCGTCGTACAAAATCATTGTAATTCACCTTACCTAAAAAGCAAATACCTTGACTATCTTGACGTTTTGCACTTGGCAATCCTGCTTTTTCAGCAATTGTTCTAACTTCGCTTTTCATCAAATTTCCTAACGGAAACATAAGCTTGGAAACTTGTAATGAATTGATTTGTGCCAAAAAATCAGTCTGGTCTTTTATCGGATCTTTTGCCGTTGAAAGGTATACCTTACCATCAAGTTCGGTAGTAGAAGCGTAATGACCTGTAGCAGTTTTATCAAAATCCTTGCCTACGCGTTGTTCAAAAACGCCAAACTTAATCAGTTTATTGCACATAACATCTGGGTTAGGTGTTAAACCCAATTTCACTTTCTCAATAGTGTATGCCACCACATTATCCCAATAATCTTTGTGTAAATCAATCACCTCTAATTTGCAACCATATTTGCGAGCAATAAGCGAAGCCATCTCGATGTCTTCTTCGGAAGTACAATGCAATAATTCATCATCGTCCATACCTATTTTAATGTAAAAAAGAGTAGGGTCATATCCTGCTTCTTTCAACAAGTGAACAACAACAGAGCTATCCACTCCACCCGATAATAAGGTTGCAATATTCATGATTGTAAACTCTTTGTGTTCATTTAAATATAATACTCAGCCATATCAACAATACCAGAACGCATTGCATATTTAGTTGCTTCATGAACGTTATTCACCTCAATTTTTCTGAAAATATTTTTTCGGTGTGTCATTATTGTATGTACACTCACGTGCCTTAATGATGCTATCTCCTTTGTTGTTCTGCCCAATGACATCTCCTTGAGTATTTCCTGTTCCGTTGCGGTTAATACCTGTTTATTATTGATGGTTGAGTTTCTTGAACTATCTAACAGTAAATTGCTTATACTATTACCGATATATCGATTTCCTTTTATGGTTTCTTTTATAGAAGTAATAATTTCGTCGAGAGAACAATCCTTTAAAATCACACTAAAGGAGTGGGTATTATAAAGTAAAGTCCGTAAAAAATCATCACTCAACTCATCTGAGAATAAAATCCAGTCTATTTTTTCAAATCTTATTTGTAAAATGGACAAATCATTTACACTTTCAAAATCAAATAAAGTATAATCCATAATCACAATAGATTCAGGATTTTCAATCAGCAAACGCACTAACTCTTTTTTAGTTGTCACTTCTAATATTTCGTCAGCAACGAAATATGTATTTAGAATGTATCTCCAACCAGCTTTTGTTATATCCTGATTATCGGCAAGAATAAATTTTCGCATATAATGTTTAATCAAAAAAAGAATTTGATGTATATTGTTTTAAAGAAAAATAAATGTTGAAATAAAAAACACAAGTAACTATTTTACTAAAAAGGACGACTAATGTCGTCCTTTTTAGTAAAATAGTATTATATCAATCTATATATCAAAGCGAGACATTATTAATACTCCCACAAATCCTGTTCTGTATTCAAAATTTCAGTTTCTATTCGTTTTTGTTCTTTTCTAATCTTATCTGGGTCTTTAAAATCTTGCAATAACATTTTATTTGACATGTTTCCGTCACCAAGAATATAGCTTGAATATAGTTTCTGCGCAAAGAACTCATCATAAGTCAAACGTTGGGTTTCGTTTCCGTTTGGAATTACATATTGTTTTGCCATATACGGCCTTAAATCATCAAAAAGTATCCAACAAAGTATGGAATTTTGAAAATACTTCCAAGCATTTACTTTTTCTTTGTTGTAAGGACTTGCACCATACAATGGAGCAATGGCCATTATCTTTGTATACATACGAGAAGTGTGTTTATCGAAAAACACAATTTCTTGTATCAAGTATTTATACTGATTATTTACATAATCATTATAATAGGTATTTTCAACGGTTGTAGAGTTTTTAACTGAGTCAAATCTTACAATGTTTTTTTCCGGATCAATTTTCACATCGGTAGAATCACCTGAAAATGCGAAAACATTTGACAATGAAATACCTTTTAACACGAACTCGTCCTGAAAAAGAGGTTTTAATTCACGCTCACTCCTTGAATAAACAGTAAGTGGTTTTGTTTTATTTGCAATCGCATCTAGAATCACACGAAACAAACTTCTATACTCATCATTAGGACGAGTAGGGAAATAAAGCTGAAAATTCTGTTTTTCACGCAAATCAATTATTCGATAAATTATACGCGACCATACAACATCATCGGCTCTATGATTAACCGTGGCGATAGTATCAGCCATTGCATCCAATTCAGTTGTCTGAATCCTCACAGTTCCTTTCTCATTGAAAAAAGGAACACGTTGATTTTGTGCAATTGTAAGATTAGAAACAAAAGTAAAAGAAATGATAATAGGAACTATCCAATATTTTTTCATGTAGTACATTCTTAATTATTCAACAATATCTTGTTATTAAATTCTAAAAATTAATGGCGGCAGCTCACGTGATTTATTATCTGGTCCAACTGCTTTAATATTTTCTATAGTAATTTGATCTCGAGATTCTAAGCCTTCAATCACTTTTATTTGCTGATCATTAAATTGAGTTCCTGCAACTCGCACAAAGTTACCGCCATTTCTTGAAATCGTGAACTCAGTTATTCTAAAATTAGCCTTGATTAATTCACTTGGACCATATCCAGCTATTAAACTCAATGAATTAGATTTCAAAATAGACTTAGTTGTTTTACTACCTATCGTTCTTCTTACACCACCAGCATCGGAATATTCAAGCCATGCTTTAGGATCGGGTAAATCTTTTACTCGAAAAGGGCCACCACCCATTTGTTGTAATTTACCATCAATCTTAGCAAAAACAGCTATATTTATAGAACCATCTTGATTGGCACGAATAATATATTTTCCACCTGATGTTTTTACTGCTGTACCACCAGAAACAGTTAAAGAAATATTTTCAGCAGGCTGCCCTGGAACTGAAACTTCAAAATTATTATTTATTCCTCTATAGACTACATTCATATCTATGTTAGAAATAGTCGCTGAAGGTGGTTCAACCATGTATTCACTTTTAAATGGATATTTAAAAATGGCGCCATCGTTACCTACTAACTTTATAAAACCTTCATACTTAGATAAACCAACAGTACTACAAATTCTTTCATATCTACCACCTGAAACTAATGAACCACCAATATAATATTCGGGTGATTTGGTTGAATCTACAGCAGATAATACAATTCGAGCACTATACTTACTGCCACGTAATACATAATTTGAATTTGGAACAACCAATGCAGTAATTTTATTTACGCGGAAATCCATGGCATCTGTTTGACTTTTTAAATACTGTACAATTTCTGTTTCTGAACTTCGTATATCACTCTGATATTTAGTCAATACAGTTATAATAGCAGCAACTGGCATACCTTCAAAAACAGATTCTTTCCACGGAATTGGATCATGATTTTTCGCTTTCACCATTGAAGTAGAAAAAATCGAATTGTATGTTTTTTGCTTATTCGGATTATTAGCAGATAATTTGACTAAATAATCACGATAAGTTTCAATTTTTTTTTCTAAAATATCACCATTTCCATTTGCTAGTGCATATTCAGCTCCTTTATCAAGATTATCTTTCCCTTCCATTTGCTTTACGTATGCACTGTCATTCGCATTATCAGTATCAACCATTTTGACAAGCGTTTTCTTGAACCCCTCTATATAATTAAACAAGTCATCTGATTGTTTTTTGACGCTTATGGCTTTATCCAACCACTCCTTAACTTTCTCGGGGTTTTTTTCAGATGCGTCACTGAATTCAGCATATAATTCTTTGTTTCTACTTTCAGTAGATTTAATTGATGTGTGTAAACTACTGTCAACCAAGGAAAAACCATCTAGAATATTAGCTGACACATTGAGAGCTAACATTGCTGTAAGCACCAAATACATCATGCCAATCATTTTTTGTCTCGGCGTTTCGGGACAATTCTTTGCTCCACTCATTCTGAAAGATATTTATACGATGTAAACAAATAATTAATTCAAGGCATTAAGCATATTTCCATACACATGGTTTAAATCAGCTACTTGTTTAGCCAATTTTAAACTATTAGTTTTATAAATATCAGCTGCTTCTGCTGCAAGTAAGGTTGAAGCTTTCATTTTTTCAGTATCACCAAGTATTTGATATAACTCCTTGCTGACTAACCGAACTTGTTCAGTTTGTTGAGTTAATCCTTCAGACTGTGCTTGAATATTTTTTAATTGAATTTCGTAAATCGAATTTATTGAAGAAAGATTTTTATTAATATCTTCAACTTTAATTGCATATTGTTTTGTACTCTTTTCAACAAGCTCTATTTTGTCGTTAATACCTTGATATGAAGTCGTCAACAAACCTGAAGCCTCATTAAGAGTCTCTTGATTTTGAACAAATTTCCCGGTTGCTAAACTTGCAGCATCAATATTTTTGACGAATTTGTCTGTTGAGCCTACTACATTTGACAAGCTTGCAAATTGATCAGCAGTCGAAGTAAGATTTTTAATTCCTTCAGACAGCTTCTTAACATCATCGTCACTTATAGTTTTTGTATAATTCAAACCTACAGAGCGACCTGAAGTTACCTCAGTGGCAGATTTAGACGTTGATCCAGTAACAGTTTGTTTTTCACCTAATCCATCAAAATCATACACCTTGTCCCATTCATAATCTTTATGGGGTTTATCTAAAATTCCCAACGAAAATAAAACGGCTTCAACGGACATACCCAGTCCTAACATGACTGCTGCACCAGGAAGGTGTAGAATTTTAAACATTGCTCCGATAATAACTACCGCAGCTCCCAAACTATAAGCAGCACCTACAACACGCTTTGTTTCTGGGGAACTCCACCACAAATCAAATTTAGAATCTTCAGTTGACATAAAAAAATAATATATTAAACAAATAAATAAATTCGGTTATTCACCATTGTATGAACGAACGCAACGAAAACCGATGTATGGTCTGCTTTCATTTTGGTATTCATAGGTTTTGGCACCACATTGCAAGTAATAAGCAATGTCTTTCCATGATCCACCTTTTACTACTTTACGTTTCAAAATGTCTGGGTCACTGTTCTTTGCGTTATACTGAAAGCTTGGATTCATGTCAGATACCAATGTACTACTTGAAACTGTGTAAGCGGATGAAGTCCACTCAGCAACATTTCCAGCCATATCGTATAAACCAAAATCGTTCGGTAAAAATGATGCAATTTTCATGGTTGTAGCTCCTGTATCATCGGTATAACTACCTCTCATCGGTTTGAAATTAGCAAGAAAACAACCTGTTTGATCGCGAACATAATTTCCACCCCAAGGATAGAGCGCCATGTTTCGACCACCGCGAGCTGCATATTCCCATTCTGCATCTGTAGGCAAACGGTAATCTTGTCCACCAACTGGATTAGCATTATTAAACAATTGGGTTCTCCAATGACAGAATGCTTGCGCTTGTTCCCAAGTCACACCTACAACTGGGTAGTTAGCATATCCGGGGTGAGAAAAATACATACGCATTTTGGGATCATTGTAAGAATATTGAAAATCGCGTAACCACATGATGGTATCAGGATACACATTTACTATTCTTGTAGAAATCAAGTCCTTACGTGTTCTTAGCTTCCTCTTAATTGTAACATTCTTTATCACACCATTTTCAACATATGATGTATCAACTCTCGCTGAAGCATTTGCAGAATAAGCACCCGTATTTACATTGTATTTATTTGAAGGCAATGCGGCTTGATCATAATTTACCCATTCATACTTATATCGAAGTTTACCTGGATCAATTTGTTTCTTCACCCCTAATGCGTTGCTTTCATTATAATATAAAGAGTCAATAACCTCTTTAATTGCATCATCTTTTGAATTCCAAGGAATATTTATGTTCCAATTCAACCGCGCAACTTCAGGTGTTGCATCGTCCGTTTGATTCTTAAATTTAAGACGGAATTCATCCTTTCCAGCCATAACAAGTGAGCGCAATACAATCGAATCGCGAACCCAAAAAACAAATTGTTTATATTTATCATTTGTTATTTCAGCTTCATCCATCCAAAATGCATCAACCGAAACATTGATAGGGTTGTCATTTAATGAACCTATAGCAGATTGATCATTTGAGCCCATCATAAAAGAGCCTCTTTTGACAAATACCATTCCATAAGGTTGTGCTTCTCGAAAAGAGTCATTTGTTCCCAAACCGGTTAATTCGCCTGAAGGTTTATTGCAACCTAAAAGAAGAAAAGATAGTCCAATTATTGGCAGAATTTTTTTCATTCTAGTGAAATTTATTTTTAAAATAAAAACGGTAATGTTCATTTATACAATCATTTATATACAATGAAGGTATTGATTTTTTTATTAGCTCAATATAGAAGCTATATTATAACGTTGAACTAACAAATTAATTATTTGTCTTTTAAAATTTAAAGAATTCGAATACTCTTAAATTTGTTTTTTTTTTTGCCAAACACATATTCAAATGAATATGTACCTAATATTTCAAATGATCCCTTACTTACAGTTATAATTTGTGAAGTTGGTATATCATAAGAACAGCCAATTGACATCCCACCACTTATGTTTATTCCTGCAAGTATTACTACAGCATCTTGAAGACGGTATGATAATCCGCCCCAATATTTATTATCATATTCCAACCGTGCTGACGCATCCAACTGATAAGAACTAAAGTCTGTTTTAATTAGCGTGCTGGGTTTCAAAACATATTTTGAATCAGGTAAAGTCCAATTGTAACCTCCTGTAAAATACATAGTTCCTGCAATTGCAAAATCAATATTATCAGTCCAGCTTACGGTTGGATTATTCAAATGCGAATAAGAAATTCCTGCATAATATTTCGAAGTTGAGTACAACAATCCAACATTCAAATCTAAACTCATGCCCTTTACACTTGTCTTTGGTATTTGTGGGTCAGTCTTGTCATGAAATTCACTTTCAGGTAAATAAGTACTGTCTCCACGAAAACCCAAACTCACACCCCCAATATCAGCACCTAAACTAAGCATACCTACACCAATTCTCTTTTTGTAAGCGTATTGTAAAAGATATGTTGTGTTGGTAAATAACCCAATTTCATCGTTTATAACTTTAAATCCAACTCCATGTAGAGAAGTTCCAATTTTTATTGGTGAATTAATGCTAAATAAGAATGGTTGTCCTGCATTTGGCATTCCAATCCAATGAAATTGTTTTTGTAATGTAATTTGTATCATTTCATCTTCCCCTACCGCTGCAGGATTAAATGCCGAATTATGAAACATATATTGACTTAATTGTACATCGAATTGAGAGAAAACGGATGTTGAGCAAAAAATGGATAAAAGGACACTAAAAATAACTTTTTTCATAGAATCTCTTAGATATATTAAATATCACAACATATCCACTTCGCAAATGAATTGATTATGCCTTTATACAAACTGAAAATCTTTGAAAAAATTGCGTTATTAGTTGTTTTGCAACCACCAATAGATTAAAATTATAAGAATTCATTTGTAAAATTGGGATATTCAATCAAATAGAACCATATTTAATACTCCTCTTCGTTGAAAAAAAAGTCTTCTTTACTCGGATAATCAGGCCAGATGTCCTCAATACATTCATAAATTTCACCTTCATCCTCAATTTCTTGTAGATTTTCAATCACTTCCAATGGAGATCCTGAACGCATAGCGTAATCTATAAGTTCATCTTTTGTGGCAGGCCAGGGTGCATCTTCTATTTTTGATGCTAATTCCAAAGTCCAATACATAATCAGCTTAATTTTTTAAGTAAATAAGTTTAGAATTTAATCCTTTTATTTTTCTGCAAAAATAGGAATTAATTTTATTAATACTGCTTTTTCCAGCAAATTTCTTCACAACCTGTTATATGATTCAAATATCGTGATAATGCAAAGAAATAATCAGACAATCGATTTAGGTACACAAGAATTTGATTATCAATCTCATATATAGTTTTCATATCGAAAATTCGACGTTCTGCGCGACGTGTAATTGTTCTACAAACATGACTCATTGCACTTGGTTGCGACCCTCCTGGCAAGATAAATGAAGTTAAAACTGGCAAAATAGAGTCAAGTCTATCAATTTCTAACTCAACATCACCAACAGAATTACTATTAATTACAGATTCTTGAAGTAAATTTACTTTAGAAATATCGGTAGCTAAATGTGATCCTATAGTAAATAAAGTGTTTTGTATTTGACGCAAAAACAACAAATCAATCTCTGGAATTGCATAAGTAGTAAGAATACCAATAAATGAATTGAGTTCATCAACTGTGCCGTATGCTTCTATTCTAATATCGTTTTTGGCAACACGTGTACCACCAATTAAACCAGTTTGGCCATTATCACCCGTTTTGGTATATAATTTCATTTATCTCTTTTTTGTGCAAAAATACTGTATTATTTGAAGAAATTGATTGTTTTCATTCCATTTTTAGAAAAATAATATCAATATCGCATTTTATAGTGTTTTTTACTCAATTCAGTATTGAAAAACACAATTCCTAAATGAAATAAATCTATTGTAGCAGTTACTTTTGAATGATTCTTAATAGAGAACCATGCTTTTTCCATTTCTACTGACCAATAAATATCATCAATTATCAATATTGTATTATTATTTATTTTGGACAAACACTTTTCAAAATAATTAATGACAGGAGAAAATTGATGATTGGCATCAATGAAAACTAAATCTAGATTATCAAATTTCAGCAAAGTCTCATCCAAAGTGTAATCTATGTTGCCAACTACAATTTCTATATTCTCAAAACCCAAGTTTTGAAAATTTTCATTAGCTACAGATGCTATTTGTGGACAACCCTCCATAGTAATACATTGTATATTTGCAGATGGTGCTGCTATATATAAAGTAGTTATACCCAATGATGTGCCTAATTCTAATACTGTATTGACTTTAAAATAATTTGAAATCCGAAATAACAATTGACCATATTTAGCAGATTTCAAAGAATGTTTAGCTATAGTAGCCACAGTATTGCTCCGATTATTTCTAGTCCCAAAATCTGTTATTTCTAATACTCGCTGATCTCTTTTTAAATTATTTCGAAGTAACTCTATTTTACGAAATATATAATATGGTTTATTTTCAGCCAAAACGAAACGAGTAAATTGAAAAAGAAATGGTGAATGAACTCCAAAACCACTGGTATTAATTGCTAAAAAAAAATGCTTGATGTATTTATATATTATTCTTAATCGAATCATGCTTTGTTTAAAATGGAACAAAAATACATAATATAGTTGAAGTAATCTATTTAATAATAAGGAAAATTTACTAACTAAACTAGAACATTAGGAATATTGAAAATGAAAAGACTGATTTAGCCATAATAAAAGGGAGCTAACTCCCTTTCCTTTATATACAATTCAATATATGAGAAAAATGAAACTTGCAAATTAGAGTTAAAATTATCAAACTGGTTTTTCGAAGAAAAAGTACCTTACTATATTGTGCCAATTATCAATATTAATATTGTTTGGAAATAAATTTAGATATAAAAAGATAACCACAGAGACTTGAAGTAAGTGTTCGAATAAACTGGCAATTACAACATATTGGTATTTATGGGTTCTCCAATACCTTTTTTTAATCTGTGTTATTGTGAAATCAACAACGAAATGTACTATCCCAATGAGGATGCTAAATTCTAATCCTTGAAGGAAAGTTAAACCTAGAATAATAGGACTAAGGACTATAAATGGCAGTATATAAATACCAACATGAAGAAAAAGAAAAGACACTTTTTCTATCTTAAGTTTTCTAAGTTTTTTAGTCAATAGTAGTGAATCTCCTAAAATGTGGAGCAAAATGATAACAATAATTTTAGACATACTTATAGAAATTAATGATTGTATAGAATTATTTTTCGAACAATTTTAAATTGTTATTTTCTATTCTCACAAAACAAAACAGTGAAAAGCAACGAATGAAAAAAAAATATAGAAACTAATGCTAAAAAATACCATGTAAGAATATAATATCACAAACGTAAATATAAATATCAAATCTCACAATAGGCTACTTATCAATAATATTCAGTAGACCTTCAATTATCTACTACAATAATTTATTCGTTTATGTTGTAAATTTAAAAAATTAGATACTAGATTTGTGGATTTAGATTTACTGGAATTTTATCTGCCTTATTATTAGAGTTGTAATTGAATTATTATTTTAGAACGAAATTGTATAAGTAGTATTTATAACTACATTCTGAATATATATTGCCACATTGTAATTGGAGTTATTATTGAAGATAAAATGAGTATTTTTGCTTTGGATTACAAAATAGAATAGAAAAGTCTCATAGTTTTAATTCTATTTAACATTGTTTGAAAGTATTGATTTTGAAGTGCTCAATTCTAATTGATTTTATCTAATATAAAAAACCTCCCAGTTAATACTAACTGAGAGGAGTTTTGTTTATGGTTTCGACGGAAATATAAAAACAAAAAATCATACTTTTCTTCACATCTAAAACGCAAAACTATCTTTAGTGCTATCTTTCAAGCAATTACCACCATGGTAATGGCACACTGGGCTCTTCAACAGTTACTTGAACTGATTTATGACCGAAGTTGTTAATTATCTTTCGTAAAAGTTCGTTGGAGAAATAACTTTCACCCAGCATCACTTCCCTAATAGCGTTTTCAAGTTCATTAATACCGCTCGATTTCACAATGAATCCTTTCACACCAAGTTCAATCATCTTGTAATAATACTCCTCATCACCAAACATTGTGACTGCAATAATTTTCATATCCGGTACCATCTCCAGTGCTTTTCGTGTTGCTTCCATTCCATTCATGTAAGGCATTTCAATATCCATTAACACAACATCGGGTTTATGATTTTTCAGTAGTTCCAAAAACTCTGTTCCACTAGAAGCTTCCCCAATCACATTTGCAATGTTTTCTATGTCTATAATGGATTTCAGTCCTTGCCGGAATATCAAATGATCATCGACAATTATTAGACTTGGTTTCTCATTAATACTGTTTTTCATTTTTAGAGATTTTTAAATTGTGAATAACTTGACCCTTAGACAGCACTTTTATTCAGCTTCATATTTTTCATCATAACGTGCGTCATCCAACTTTACTTTTTAAATTTCATCATTCGTTTGAATATAACTATTTTTTAAAGTAATTCAAATCTTATATTGATGAATGTAGTTCATATTTTTGAAAGAAAATTTATTGTATTTAAACCCGCTATTTTATTTGAAAAACTTAAAAAACAGACCCATTAAAATTAATCATACTGCAAAAATATCTCTCAAAAATATGAAATTAAGAACCATTTCAACCACTATTTTCATCGACTTGAAGCTACTTCAACTTGACAAAACTGGCAACAGTATAAAGGAGTAAACAGGACTGACAATATTAGTGTATTGACTAGTTAGAAAGGTGTAATGAGGCATCGGCAGAAAGGCTTATTTTAGTTTATCTAATTGTATTGCATTGTATTATAGCATTTTATAATGGTAAAAATACAAAGCGCATTTAACACACTTCTGCGAACTATGATTGGTGGGACGAAAAAAATAATGAATGCATCATTTTCGATGATTGGGCATGAGATTAATTAATAAATACCTAGATATTTTCCAAAAATGCAAGAAGGATTTAGCCAATTGTCACTTCTATCTAATTGAAATTATTGTAACTTAGTATTTGTTTTATAAGTCGATATATTTATTTTTGATGGAAAAAATTATCATTTCTGGTGTATTCTTGCAATTTGTTTTTTCGAGCAAATTGGATCGGTGGCTTTTGACCGTTTTGGGGCTGATAAAAAGCTTCTGTGCTATTTCATCGGTAGTTAAACCTTGGCAAATTAATTTTAAAACGTCTATCTCCCTGTCTGTTAGCAATGGTTTGGCTGCTATTTTGTGGTTATTTTTATGTCCTATCGAATTAATGATTTTACGAAGCAACTCATTTGAAAAATAACTTTCGCCTAACATCACATCATGAATGGCTTTTTCTATTTCGTTAATTCCACTTGTTTTCAGTATAAATCCTTTCACACCCAAATCAATCATTTTATAATAATACTCTTCTTCACCAAACATAGTAACAGCAATTATTTTCAATTCGGGCATCATTTCCAATGCTATACGCGTGGCTTCCATGCCATTCATGTACGGCATGTCAATATCCATCAACACCAAATCTGGTGTACGGTGTTTTAGAAGGTCAATAAATTCTTTGCCATTGGAAGCGTCGCCTATAACTGTGGCTAAGTTTTCAGTGGTAATAATGTTGGATAATCCCTGACGAAAAATCAAATGATCATCAACTATTATTAAGTTTGGCTTTTCCATAGGATTACAGTTATCAGTCAACAGTCAACAGTTGTTAGTTTATAGTTGACAGTTTATAGTTTATAGTTTGTTGTATTGAATAAAATTATTGTATATCATGGTATTAGCTGTCAACTGCTAACTGTTAACTGCTAACTGGATTCACATCTACTTGTATTTGATAATCAACTCCATGCCCTGGCATACTATACATTTTTATACTGCCGCCAATTCCATCAATTCTATTTTCTAAATTATTCAATCCCAATCCTTTTTGCATTTCAAGGGTTTTCTCTATGTCGAAACCAATACCATCATCTTTGTAATTTATAAATATGTGATTGCCGTCATTATGCATATCAATGTTTATATTGTTTGCCTTGGCATGTTTTATTGTATTGTTAATGCATTCAATGATAACGCGATATAATGCTGATTCAATTTCCAGTTCAAAACGCCTATTCAGCGTACTGCTGAAATTGATTACAATTTCGGACGTTCGTTCAAATTTATTGATAAATCCCTGTATTGCAGATGTTAAACCATATTCGGTAAGCAGATGCGGACTCAATTTATTAGATATTTCGGCCAATGATATTAACGCTTCTTCGAGAACAAATTGGGCTTTTAATATAATATCTTGCTGAAGTTCTATACTTTTTGGTCTTAACAACCCTTGCAGATAGAGCTTAATGGTTGAAAGTAACGGGCCTAAACCATCATGTAGTTCTTTTGAGAAACTAGTTTTTTCTTTTTCTTCGGTCAATATAATTGCTTTGACAATATTTCTACTATGCATTTTTTTCTTTTCGGTTACGTCATGTACTACGCCATATATTTCCTTATTATTGGCCACATAATTAAATGTCATTTCTACATTTACTACAGTTAAATCTTTTTTCAAGCAGTTTATCTCCAGTTTTCGTGAATAGTTCTTGGTCGCATTTAGATTGATTACACTCTTTATTTCTTCATGAAACTCTGTTACTACAATTTCATCAATTTTCATACCTACCATCTCAGAATCTTCATATCCAAAAATTGAATTCATTGATTGATTGACATATACAAATGCACCACTTTTGCACAGAAATATACCATCGTTAATATTTTCGGATAGGTTTTTGTATTTCTGCTCGTTATTAAACAATTGTAACTCCATTTCTTTGCGTTCCGTGATATCTCTATTGTTCACCCTGACGCCAGTGAAAATTCCGGATTCGTTATATACCGATTGACAAACATGCCCAATCCATTTTATTGATCCATCTTTTTTAATGATTCTAATCTGAATTTCTTGATTCGATTCTTGATTCATTTCTTCCATTTGTTTGTGGAGTTGAAACTTTTTCAAATCTTCTGGATAAATGATATCTAAACGCAAATTGGGAGATTGAATAAATTCACTTTCAGTATAACCCGTAATTTTTTCCACTGATGGTGAGCAATACAATATCTTGTCATTAATGTCGACCCATAATTCCCAATCGAAAGTATAATTAGCTATGGTACGAAATTTCAGTTCACTTTCTTTTAAGGCTTCCTCTGCCTTTTTGAGTGCAGTAATATCCACGGCATAATGCAAAAAAGTGTCCTTACTGACTTTTACCCAATGGACATCCCAAATTAAACCAAATGCATGAATTTCGGGATTTCGTTGTTCTGGCAATTCCATAAGGCAATGGTCAGCAAGGCAAAAACTACATTTTATTCCATATTCAACGGGTACAATGCCGGGGTATTTTGCGGCTATTTTCTTGTCCGCCTGTGATAAATACTCCGTTTTCCCAAATTCTCGCCAACATTGTCCTCCCACTTTTGCACCCATATCTAACGCTAATTTATTTGCACCCAAAATTACATGGTCGGTAAATCGTATGTACATGGCAGGGTAGGGCAGTGATGTCAAAAGCGTTTCGTTCAATTCGGCCAACTTTTTCAGCTCTGTAATATCAACCATTGTTACAAGACATTTTTCTCCATTTTGAGACATTTTACCAGCCAACTGCAGATATTGTAACACATTATAATTATTAGTCAAGGTTATTTCACAGTTCTGTTTTCCTTTATTCTCAAAAATATCATTCACAAATTGATTGAAAATGGTTTTTGAATCTGTTGACACAAAAAATGCAAAACGCCTGTTAACCAAGTAGGACCTTTCCTTGCCAAGCATGTCGGAAGCAGACATGTTAATTTCTGATATTACACCTTCTTTTGAAAGCGAAAAGTAGCCCGAAGGTGCAAAATCAAATAATTCTGCATATTTCTCTGCTGTTTGTTGCGCCGCCAATCTTGCCCGTTTCAACTCTTCATTCATCATTTCGAGTTCAATTTGATGCACTTCAAGTTGATGAATCAATTTAAGTGTCTCATCATCTGTGCGTTTTGTTTCAATTTTGCCAGCATTCATTTTGAAACCATCAATCGATTTGGGTGTTAAGTTTCTGGTGTGGGGCGTATGATTCGTTTTTTTCATAATATATGGAATAGTCGTAAATTATTGTACAATTTGGTTTAAGTCCAGCAGATAGAAATTCACAGTTTAATTCTAAATTAGATTTGAATTCTATGTATTCACTTGTATTTGATAATCAACTCCTTGACCTACTTCACTTGTCATTTTTAAGCTTCCACCTATGGATTGAATTCTACTTTTTAGATTAAATAATCCCAGTCCTTTGTGTTCGGTTATTATTTTATCGTAATTATATCCAATGCCATCATCTTTATAATTTAATGAAATTTGATTGCCCAAGTCATCTATTTTTATTTCAATGCTATTAGCTTGCGCATGTTTAATAGTATTGGTAACACATTCGATAATAGCACGATAAAGAGCTGCCTCAATTGCAGCATCAATCCGCCGCTCCATATTACTCTGAAATTTTAGTTTTATTTCGGTACTTATTTTCAATTTATTAATAAAACTCTGAACTGCTGATGTTAAACCATAATCTTCGAGCAAATGCGGACTTAATTTGTTCGATATTTCAGTAACCGTTATAAGTGCCTCCTCCAAAATACTTTCTGCTTTTTGAATAATTTCCTCTCGTAGTTCATCCACATTTTGCCTTTTGGACCATTGCAGGTACAACTTAATAGTAGATAACAATGGCCCCAAACCATCATGAAGTTCTTTCGAGAAATATGATTTTTCCTTTTCCTCGGTTTGAATAATGGCTTTGATAATGTTCTTTCTCTGCATAAGTTTACTCTCGGTAACATCATGAGCTACACCATACACTACTTTTTCGGAAGCTACATAATTAAAAATCATATCTACATAAATAGTTGATGCTTCTTTTTTGACACATTTCAATTCCATGTTTTTCGATTGATTGGTGGATCCAGTATATTTAAGAAAACTCTCTACATCATCTTTGAAATTATCATCAACCAGCTCTATTAAAGGTATGTCTTTTAGTAGTAGATTATCATATCCAAAAATACGATTCATGGCTTTATTTACATATTCCAACATCCCATTTCTGGAAATAAATACACCATCAGAGATGTTTTCTGAGATTAATTTATATTTTTGAGTACTTATAATTAACTGTTGCTCAATTTCTTTGCGATCGGTTATGTCACGATTACTTCCCCTGATACCTATAAATTCGCCTGAATCACCGTACACTGGTCGGCTTACATGGCCAATCCACTTGATTTTATGATCTTTACACACAATTCTAAATTGAATTTCTTTATGTCCTTGTTCCGCCAAATCTTCCACTTTTTTATGAGATTCATAAATGGCTTTGTCTTCAGAATAAATAATATCGGATAAGAGGTCAGAATTTTGTAGAAAATCATTGTCTGTATAACCAGTAATCCTCTCGCATGAAGGAGAACAATAAATGAAATCACCATTTTGATCTGTCCAAAACTCCCAATCGTTGGTATAATTGGCCACCGTACGAAATTTTTCTTCACTTTTCCGCAGTTTTTCTTCTTCCATTTTATGTTCAGTAATATCCGTAGCAATTGTACCTGTACAAAAAACCATTCCATTTTCGTCGAAAATTGGAAATCTTTTTACCAAACAAATCGTATCCTCGCCACTAAATAATTTTACTGGCAATTCACTTTGTGTAAATTCTCCTTGCGATAGATTTTGAGCATTTTGCTCTTCTACCATGTAGGTGCGTATCGGTTCAGTATCAGCACTTACCCCAAATGCTTGTGCATCTGTCATCCCACATACTTCCGAAATGTTATTTTTCCCACGTCCTCTGAGCCATGATTTATTGGCAGCCACAATTTTAAGATTCAAATCTTTCACCACAATTCTATCCACTACATTTTCTACCGACGCCAATAAATACTTCCGTTCTTCTTCTGTTCTTTTGCGGTCCGTAATATCAATAAAGGCTCCCACAATACCAGCCGCTTTTCCATTTTCATCGTAAAACACGTTTTTAAAATAGATGGCATCTCTGGTTCTATTCTCTTTGTCCATTATTTTGGCTTCGTAGGTCAAATGATTTTCGCCATTTAAGGTGTCCAAATCCATTTGATGAAAAAGTTCAGATTGTTCTCCCGGCCATAAATCAACCATCGATTTTCCTTTGATATATTCTTCTGTAAGGCCTGAATGTTCAGTAAAAGCATCGTTGCAGCCTAAATAGAGCGCATTTACATCTTTGTAAAAAACAGGTATTGGTATTGATTTCAACAATTTTTCTGTAAACTTCATGTTGCGCAAAATGGTCAATTCCATTTGTTTACGATAGGTAATATCTTGCACAAATACTGAAACCCCAATTATTTCAGATGTTGAATTGTAAATGGGATTATGGGCTATTTCGTAATAAAGTCGTTTCAACCCGGGATCACCATAATAAGAAGTTTCGACAAAATGCTCACCCATCAATGCCCGGTCTATGTTGTTCTTTGCAGATTCTCTATCTTCGGATACTGTTTGATACTCCAAAATGCTTTTACTTAGTTCTATATCAACACCATAAAGAGCTTTCATTGTAGCAGCATGAACATTATTGAAAGTGGTATAACAATAGTTGGTATCTAAAGAAAAGACAGGCCCTATGGCACTTTCCAAAATAGCATTCAAGGTGGCATGATGATTCGCCAATTCATTTTCCAACTGTTTTCGCTCCGTAATATCAGTAATAAATCCCTCAATATAAAGTGGATTTTTATCGTCATCAAACACCATTCTGCCTCGCTCCCAAATCCATCGTGTTTCTCCATTTTTGGTAATAATAGGATATTCTTGTTCAAAAACTTTTTGTCTACTTTGATCCATTTGAAATTGCGTCCACAAAAAATCTTTATAGTCGGCTTGAACAAGATTGTTGAATACTACTTTTTGTTCCGTAAATTCCTTGGACGTATATCCGGTAATGGCTTCGCAGCCGGCACTGATGTAAATCATGGTCCAATTGGGGTCATTTTTGCAACGATACACGTAGCCGGGCAAGTTCATAATCAAGTTATTAAGCTTGGCTTCACTTTCATGCAACTTCATCACGGCTTGCTGTTTAATTTTCTTTTCATCTACCTCATTCAACGTACGTTTAATAGCCAATGGAAGGCGAGCCAGTCTATCTTTTAATATGTAATCTTCAGCGCCTTGCTTCAAAAGTTCTACTGCCGTTTCCTCACCAATAAAACCTGATATGCAAATAAATGGAGTGTCTGGACAAATTTCTTTGCACAACTCCAAGGCCTTAAATGCGTCATAATTAGGCAAATTAAAATCTGCCAAAATAATGTCGTAGCTATTGTTTTTCAAGGCATCTTCAAATTCTGCTTCCTTTTCAACCCGTAATATTTTCAAAACATATCCTGCATCAATAAGACATTCACGAATTAACGCAAAATCTAAAATTGAATCCTCAAGGGATAGTACATTCAAGGCCGTTTCGATAATTATTTCCTTTTTCATATTCGGTTCTAGCTTTGTTGTAAGTTGTTAATATGCAATAACTTATGTAGTGGTATTTTTAATGGATATGATATCAATAACCAAAAAAATTATAGTCATATACTAAATATTAATTCCCATGCAAAACAACCTTATTCTAACATTCCTAGATATTCGTTTAAATCCTTATTGGATATTTAACTTAATAGGGGGGGGTAGAATCCAATGACGGCAATTCATTTATTATTCCCCAATACATTCCAACGTGTACTATTGATTCAATAAAATTTTGAATATCCACAGGTTTCACCACATATCCATTTGCGCCAAGTGAGTACGCTTTTTTCATATCTATTTCTTCGCGCGACGAGGATAGCATTACCACCGGAATCAGTTTAAAAGCAGGTGCATTCCTTATGTGTTCCAGCACTTCAATACCGTCCATACGTGGCATTTTTATATCCAGCAAAATAACGGCAGGAAGCTCTTTTTTCCGGTCGGCAAATTTCCCTTCGCATCGCAGATATTCCAACACTTCCACGCCATCATTCACTACTACTACTCTGTTGGAGAGACCTTTGTTACCTAAAGCCAACAAGGTAAGTTCCACATCGTTTGCATTGTCGTCTGCCAATAAGATTGTTCTAAATCCGTTCATAATTTTTTCCTCCTTAGTTTGTTTTTGGTAATGAAAAATAAAAAGTAGCACCTTTATTAATCTCCGATTCTGCCCAAGTACGCCCTCCATGTTTGGCAATTATTCGTTGTACATTGGCAAGTCCAATACCCGTTCCTTCAAATTCGGCCGTGGTATGCAATCGTTGAAAAATTCCAAAAAGTTTACTTACGTACTTCATGTCAAAGCCCACACCGTTGTCACTCACACTGAAAATTGTTTCAGTTTCAGTTTCTATAAAGTCAATTATTATAGCAGTTTCTTCGCGCTTACTGCTGTATTTTAAAGCATTATTCAACAAATTTACCCACACCATAAGCAATAAATTATAATCGCCCATGACAATTGGACATTTTGAAATTTTCCATTTAATCTTTCTATTTGATGAATATTGCATTTGATTCTTGGCATTATCTATTATTGTATTCATATCAATAGGTACTTTTCTTAGCTCGGCTCTACTTGTCCTAGAAAAGTTAAGCAAGTCATCTATCAAGTCTCCCATTTTTTTTGCAGAATCGTTTATTACATTCAAATAATGAAGTCCATCTTCAGACAATTTATTTTCAACTACTTTGGACAACAAATCTGAAAAACCAATAATATGGCGCAAAGGAGCTCGCAAATCATGAGAAACCGAATAGGAAAAAGATTCTAGGTCTTTGTTGGCTGAAATTAGTTCTGTCGCACGCCTCACTTTCTCCTCATTCTGAAAGGAAAGCTCTTTGTTGGCAATTACTAACTCTGCTGCACGTTTTTCTTTCTCCTCGTTCTGAAACGCAAGTTCCTTGTTGGCAATTATTAGCTCTACTGCACGTTTTTCTTTTTCTGCATTTTCAAACTCAAGCTTTTTGGTGGCAATTTCTAACTCTAATGTGCGCTCAATAATATGTTGCTCAGAAGCATGATTAAGCTTGTATAATTTTTTTTCGTATTTTTTAATTTCAGTAATATCGTTGAAACTTATTATAATTTCAGTTATTTCGCCCATCTCATTTGATATTGTAAAACCATTTACCGATACCCATACAATATCACTCGTTTTAGGTTGACAAATACCCAATATTTGACTCTTCAAAACCGTTTTTTCCCTTACAACCCTATTTACAGGATAATCTTTAAGTGCTAAAACTTCATTATTTTCATTTATAAATTTCCAATCAGGATCAATAGCTACTTTTCCTTTCATCTGTTCAGTGCTTAACCCTAATAATTCAGAAGCCTTTGGATTACTCATTAAAACCTCAGTATCTGGCCCATGAACAACAATTCCAGTTTCAATATTCTTAAACAGGCTACTATATCTTAGTTCACTAATCCTTAATTCCTCCTCCGCTTTTAGTCGTTGAGTAATATCAATAAAAGTTCCAATAATTCCAGCCATATTCCCATTTTCTTCATAATACAGGTTTTTGAAATAAATGGCATCCCTGATATTTTTATCTTTATCCTCTATATTTGCTTCAAAAGTTAGATATTGTCTATTTTCAAGAATTTCCAAGTCTTTTTTATGAAATAGTTCAGCCTGATATGAAGGCCACAAATCAAAAGCCGTTTTTCCTTTAATATATTCAGCTGTATAACCTGTATGATTAGTAAATGCTTGATTACAATTTACATATCTCCCTTCTATATCTTTAATAAACACAGGAATTGGTATAGACATCAATAATGTTTCAGTAAATTTCAGGTTTTGTAATAGTAAACTTTCACTCTTTTTTTGTTCGGTTATGTCATAATAGGTAATTATAATTTCATCGTTCACAATCACTCCCGACAGAATTAGTGTACGTACTTCGGAATTTTTGATTTGTACATTACTTTCAATATTATCAATCTCATTATTAGTCGTTAATGCCTTTTCAACAGCACTACCCCATATTTCTGTTTGTAATTTTCGGTATTCCAAATCGGGATAAACGAGTTTAAGCCATTCGTTTACAGTTGGTACCTCATCGGAATCGTAACCAAATGTATGCAGAAATCGCTCATTATAAGTCATTTTATCACCTTCTTTATTCACAATACAAAGCGGTACACTTGCCAAATTGAAGAGTTTGCCAAAACGTATTTCATTGGTTTTCAATTTCATTTCACGCTCTGCTAAAGCATCCAGCATATCATTAAATTCCTTAGCCAAATATACAGCTTCATCATTTCCTTTCAGTGGCGACCGAGCAGTATAATTACCAGCCGCCACATTATTCATGGTATTCTGTATGGCATACAAACTTTTGGTAAGTCGCCGGCCAAACCACCAAGCTATAAATGAACCAAAAATAATAGCACCCAAAGCATATAAAGCACCGTTAAAAACAATTTCAGAGAGTTTTTTCTGTGCCAATTGTTGCCCTAAACCTATTCGTGCCCAACCTACATGCTTACTTTCAAAAAATACAGGAACAGCAATATCTACTAAATCAGGAGCTCTGCTAATTATATTTTTTCGTGTTTTGCTATCAATATCCAGCAAGTATTTACCAATTTTTGTTCTATCGGTATGCGCCATTATTCGTCCATTTTCATCAGCAATCATCGAAAATATAATTTCAGGATTAACTCTTTGTGAGTTTACAAGTTCTTGTATTCCAGCTACATTATCAGAAACCAACCATGCACCTGCCGAAATGGAAAGTGACTGCGAAAGTGATAACGCCATCTCGGTTTGTCTGTCAAGTAACATTTTTTTTTGCCTTGAAGTTAAGTCTACAATAAAAAGCGACATCATAACTGCGTGAACAACAGCCACGCTGATAATCAGACGACCACGCAAAGTGTGGAAAAACTTTTTATTGTTGAAAGTATTTCTCATTTTTGGTCAATTTTACGGACATCTCTTTCAAACTTGTCTACATAATTTTGTACAATATAATAATCATTGTTTGTGGCTATAATGAATCGTGAAATCTCCATGGTACTTAAAATCTCTTTTCCTTCGAGAGTTCCATTAAGATGAACCAAATGCTTTTGAACTGGTTTCCAAACCTCTTTGGGTACATCGTTTCGTACCATTACAGAATTGTTAATGAGCGGTTCTGTTTCCCATTTCACTATTAATTCAGCGGCTTCTTTGGGGTATCTTTTTTTAAAAGATCGCCATGGTGCAGGCCATGTGGCACTAGCTGCCGTCATTTTTAAAAACACATTCATAATGGAAGATTCTTGTGATCCAACATAATGATTTTCAATGTCTTTATTTACATCCACACCGTGTTGGTAAAGAAAGTATTGCGGCATAATACAAGCGGCAAGGGCTGTTTGCGAAGGATAACTTACTGATTTTCCTTTCAAATCGGACGGAATTTTAATGTTTGCATCTTTTCGCACAATAATTAAACCTTTAAAATCAGTTGCATCCCCTGCCGTAGCAATTACATTGTATCCCGATTGTATCGCCTGTAAAGTTTGCCATGGATTAGGCAAAATAAAAGCTGGAATTCTTTTTTTGTATTTCATTTCAAAATCGGCATAATCGGTGGATGTTTCAAGATTGAAATGAACCCCCTTCATATTTTTCTCTAAATAGTCGAGCAAAGGTTGGTAAGCCCTCATCAGCATTACAGGGTTATGTAGAGGATGTATGGCAAAATGATAACGCGAAATTAATTTTTCGGCAGGTTCATCACCATACTTTGGTCCAGCACTTTGCACATTTTTTTTGCAGCTTGGCAATGAAAGTATCATAACCAGTAGTAGGGTTATAATATATGTTGCTTTGGGAGAAATGCAAACATTTGAAAATATATTTTTGGAAGATAAAATTGAATTGAAATGTAGTTTGTACATAATGTAACTAATTATATATGTATAACATAGCTTACGATAAGTAATAAAAACCCAGTTTGTGTATTTGTATTCCACACTATAGAATTAGGGTGTATGACCAATTAATAAAACCCAATTTTAGAACTATAAAGATAGGGGCAAATAATATGATATTTACTAAGAATAATCCTAAAAACGATGGGTGTAAACCTTGGATTGAAGGTGGAAAAATGCTATAAAACGATGAGGGGAAATGGAAGGAATCCGCTCAACTGCTTTTTTTGCGGTTTGTAGGATGAAAGTGAGGAGATGAGGAATGAATGAAGAATGGAAAAATGAAAAAATGAAGAATGAAGAATGGAAGGAATGTCTAAACCTACAACCACAACGTGGTTAAATGTGATTAGCCATGTATGAAATGCATGGAAATAAGAGAAATGGAAAAAAGGGGATAGATGATGTTTGAGTTTTTGTCCTCTGCGCGTTAACAACCGATGATAATGTTTGAGTTTTTGTCCTCATCTCGTTAACATTGAGGATAATGTTTGAGTTTTTGTCCTCTTCACGTTAACAACCGATGATAATGTTTGAGTTTTTGTCCTCATCTCGTTAACATTGAGGATAATGTTTGAGTTTTTGTCCTCTTCACGTTAACAACCGATGATAATGTTTGAGTTTTTGTCCTCTACTTTTTCTGAGCAGAGGACTTTGCACGAAATTATTGTATAAATTAATTATTATTCTGGTTCAAAAAGGCATTCATCATCTTTGTTGATTTCAATCTGGATACTTTTTTGCAATTTGGAAGATAGAATAAAATGAAAAATGGGATGAATTAGATGAAACTTTTATTTCTTTTTTGTCAGGATTTTCAAATAAGCGCCATCAGGTTTCAACATCTCAAGGGCAATTTTTAGATTTTCATCTGAGCGCAAAGAGTATTGAATTTCACCTTTTTGGAAATAATATCGTTTAACAATCTCCAAACTCAACAAATCGGCAATGTCTTTCTTGTTTTCTGTTAAACTCTTAGTGATGTCGGGTATCAATTTGGCTTTGAGTGCAGCAAATTCTGTCTTGGCTATTGTGTCCAATCCCTCGAGATGTGAAGTTTCCACCAATTCATTAAAGTATTTCTCGGTTTGCGAAGTATAGGTAAATTTCTTACCGATCAAATAATCAGTAAACAGTTTATAATCCTCATCCGATAATTCAAATTTGTCGGGAGTAGGAATGGTTGGGTGCTTTTGAACATATTGAGTGGCAAAATCAAAATAAAGATTTTGGGCGTAAATATAATAGGCAACATTTAATTTTCGTTCGTCAACGGTGAGTGTGTCGGGAACAATTCCGCCGCCATCACGCACTTTTCTGCCATTGGAAGTATTAAATACAGTGGTTAAACTATCAGGAACACGGCCCACACTTCCATCTTCATTTCTGTGACTATAATCCAATGCCTGAATGCATCTTCCGCTTGGTATATAGTACTTTGCAGTAGTTACTTTCAGATGTCCGCCATACCCAACCTGACGGATATTCTGCACCAAACCTTTTCCAAAAGTACGCTCACCGATAATTACGCCTCTATCCAAATCTTGAATGGAACCAGCCAAAATTTCTGAAGCCGAAGCGGAAGAACGATTGGTGAGCACCGTCAATCTCATTTGTGGATAAATCGGTTCCAATGGCGTTTTGTAGGTTCTGTCGGCATCCTTGTTTTTCCCCTTTGTGGTTACCACTTCGGTTCCTTTGGGTACAAAATAACCAACAATTTTTACGGCTTCGTCAATCAATCCGCCACCATTGTTACGAATATCCAGCACCAGCGACTCTATTTGATGTTGTTTAATCAATTCATTTACAGCTGATCTGAGTTCCATAGCAGCACGATCGGTAAATTCGTTGAGCAATATATAGCCCACTTTGTCGGCCACCAGGGCAGAATATCCCACCGGATTGACTTGAATCTTTTCGCGCAAAAATTGTTTTTCGAGCGGTTTCTTTTCTCCTAATCGTTTTATTTTCAGCTTAATGAGCGTGTTTGGAGTTCCTTTTAATTTTGCACTCACATCGCTCACCGACATACCTTCGGTATTTTTTCCATCAATTTCCAGAATAATATCGCCTGCTCGCAAATCATTTCGCTGCGCCGGCATTCCTTGGTAAGGTTCTGATATATAGATGTCTTTGTCCTTTTTCATTATCATTGCCCCAATACCGGCATATTCTCCAGTGGTCATAAATTTCAAATCATCGGTTTCCTCTTCGGGCAAATAAACGGTGTAAGGATCCAATTTAATAAGCATATTATCAATTGAATTCTTCACTATTTTATCATAGTTGAGCGTATCGACGTAAAACAAATCAAGCTCGCGAAACAAAGTATTGAAAATGCTTAGGTTTTTGCTAATGCGAAAACTGCGTTGTTCAGTTTTGGGAGCAGCAAAAACAGTAGTTTGAATGCTTACGAAAAGTATGGAAAAATAAAAGACTTTTTTCATATCAATGGTGTATGAGGGAATAATTAGATTTTCACGTTTGGAGGCAAAAAAGCAGAAATATCTTTTCCGTAAGAAATCAAATCTCGGGCAACAGTAGACGAAATATATGAATATTGCGATTCTGTGAATAGTATAACAGTTTCAATGCCAGTAAGTTTTCTGTTGGAATCGGCAATGGTTCGCTCATATTCAAAATCACCCACCGACCGTAAACCTCGCAGAACAAAATCCGCTTGTACCGAGAGAGCAAAATCAACGGTTAAGCTATTGTATGAGGACACTTTAATGCGTGGTTCGTGCTGAAAAGCCTGACGAATTATATCCAAACGTTTTTCTATCGGAAAAAGTGTTTGCTTGGCTTGGTTCATACCAATACCGATTACTATTTCGTCAAAAAAAGACAATCCACGAAGTACAATACTGTAATGTCCAATGGTAAAAGGATCGAAAGTTCCGGGAAAAATAGCTCGTTTCATCGTAATTTTATGTAGAATAAAAAATTGGAGAATCTAAAAACAAGCACAAAGATAGAGAAATTAAATATCCACTTTTGGAAACGGTGCTAATAAGTTACAATTTTTAGTTTTTTCGTCACAAAATTTAAAATTGTGTGCTATCTTTGCAGGGAAAAAACACCTAAATTTTAAACCTATATAATAAAATGTTTAACCGAGTAAAAGTCATTCTGTTTTTAATTATTAGCTTCTGGCAATCTTGTATGGCCATTCAACCTACAGCTTCATTGTCTATACCCCAAAAAGTTGAATTTGCCGACCAAACCATTTCCTTGGAGCGCTACGATATGCGTGAACGATTCGACAGAGAACAACTAATAATTGCTTACGGCCATTCTACCAGCATATTACTTATAAAAAGAGCCAATCGGTATTTCCCTATTATTGAACCTATTCTCAAACAAAATGGAATACCGACGGATTTTAAATACCTTGCCGTGATAGAAAGCTCATTGGATCCACGCGCCTTATCGCCCATGCAAGCAGCAGGTATATGGCAATTGATGCCAAAAACTGCCCAGCAATTTGGGCTTGAAGTGAATGACGAAGTAGACGAACGGTACCATTTAGAAAAAGCAACTTTGGCAGCTTGCAAGTATTTCAAAAGTGCCTACAATAAGTACAAAAACTGGGCTACAGTGGCGGCATCGTACAACGGTGGCATGGGACGCATTTCCGAAGAACAAGAAAAACAGCAAGTAGAGGAATCATTCGATTTGCTATTGACCTCCGAAACGAGCCGGTATGTTTTTAGAATACTGGCAGTGAAGCAGTTTCTGGAAAACCCACCTAAATTTGGATTTCAGCTACAAAGAGATGATTTTTACCCGACCATAAAAACCAAAAACGTAGTAATTAAAGACAGCGTTGGAAATTGGACAACTTGGGCAGCAAAATATGGCATCAGTTATTACCAACTGAAAGATTTCAATATATGGCTAAGGGACAGGAAGTTGACCAATCAGAATCTGAAAGAATACGTGATACAAGTGCCCGACAAAAATGATTTTAAATATGATAGTACCAAAATAAAAATCTACAATCAAATGTGGGTAACATTTTAAATATCAATCTATAATACACCAATTTACAACATTTTCTCACTAAGAACGTTTAAGAAGGGTATTCAACTTATTTAATTATTAATTCTAAAAAAAGTGTTTATGAAAAAGATTTTTATTGCTGCAGTTTTACTGCTTTCAGTCTCAACTGTTTTTGCTCAACTCGATTTTGGTGTTAAAGCTGGTTATACCTCTTCAATTTCAACAGACAATTTGGGTTCGGTTGGCACAACTTACAATTTGAATTCTGTTCAATCAGAAATGTGGAATAATTTCCATGCAGGAGTTTTTGCTAGAATTTCATTAAGCAAAGGAATGTATCTTCAACCTGAATTACTCTACGCAATTGGAAAAAAAAACTACCCACTAACCCCTTTAGTTGCTGTTACTGGTGTAGATTATAATAATTATGTTACATTTAGCACGGTGGATATTCCATTGCTTTTTGGATATAAAGTGTTGGACTTGAAAGTTGCTAATTTCCGTGTATTTGCTGGCCCTAAAATCCGTTTAAATGCTGGTTCACAAGCTTCATTTGATAACTTATCAAAGAAAATAGATGGTGCAACGTTAAAAGGAGAAGTAAAAGCTGCGCAACTGGGACTTGAAGGTGGTGTTGGTATTGATATGTTGAAATTTACCTTAGATGCCCGCTATAATTTAATTGGTGATATGTACAAAACGACATTGAATACAGATGCACTCAAAAACATCCCTGCTAGCACTTTTGTTATTTCGCTGGGATGGAAGTTATTGTAATAAATTATAATACTTTACCATAACACAAAAACGCCAGTTTCTAATCTAAGAAACTGGCGTTTTTGTGTTATGGAGTTCGTTAGAAATAGGATTCGTTATTTCCTATTCTTCATTTCTTCTTCCGTCAAAACCCTGGTTCCTGGATTCTCCTTCACCATTTTACGTAAAAACTCTTCGGGATAACCTGCACGAATGATACTTGGTGGTATGTTACTTTCATTTTGAACAAACTTACCGTCTTTTTCCTTTTTGATATTGCCATCCATATATTTGACTAACAGGTATTCACCTAATTTTTTCCATGCCAATGTTGAGTTTTCAGCTTGGGCATTGCTGAAATTAGTCAGAAACACCCGAGCGTCCTTTTCTGTCATACCAATCGCCACTTTATCCATAGCAGGAACCAGTGAATTAAAATCATTTTCCCATTTGGATTGCACTTTTTTTATGTCGGGCACCATATATGAGTATTTGCTGTAGGCGTAATTTGCTACCCAATTGTACGTCCAAAAAGCTGAAGTGGCAGAGTATTCCAGCAAAGTACCATTGCCAAGCCGATAACATTCTGGCACGCTGTTGATTCCGCAATACATTGGTACATATATACTATTGGCGGCATCGTCCACGCCAAACCACAATATTCCGCCAATATAATTGGGAAGCCAGCTACGCATTTGAGCCACAAAAGTAAAACCAGTTTGTTGCGTTGCCGTTGGGCGGTCGTGTCCGTACTCTACGCTATCCACTTTAAATGTGAGCGGACTACATCTGAGTTTGCTGCCATAAGCACCTGCTGCCAAGCCTTTTGTCATATCAAATTCAGTTCCTTCATATTGGTCACGCATATAATTTTTGAGGTTTTGCACTGAGAGTTTGAAAGTCGGTTTCACCCAGAGTGGCATTCTGGCTGCTGTTTCGCCCTTCACGTAAGTAATGTACTTTTCCATGGCAGGGTCAAGTTTCCTAAACAACGCCCACACACGGGCTTCGCAATATCTTAAAGCACCATAATCGAGTGGTGCGTAAGTATCCGAGAAGCTAAAATCC
>JBAXAD010000010.1:0-41699 GCA_037142715.1 Paludibacter sp.
GCCTGATCCTGATAACCATCGTCGATAACAGGGCCATTATCACTCGATAAAATCACTATCGTATTTTTTTCGAGTCCCAATTCATGAAGTTTCTTAGTGACTTCGCCTACGATCCAATCAAATTCAAGAATGGCATCTCCACGAGGGCCAAGGCCACTTTTACCAGCAAATCGGGGGTGGGGCAGACGTGGAACGTGAACATCCTGTGTTCCAAAATAAAGGAAAAACGGTTGGTTTTTATTTTTTTCGATAAATCCCAATGCTTTCGCAGTAATAGAATCGGCAATATTTTCATCCACCCATAAGGCCGATTTTCCACCTTTCATATACCCAATGCGCGAAACTCCATTGACAATGGCTTGATCGTGTCCATGACTTGGAAGCATTCGGAGTAGTTCTGGATTGTCTTTTCCGGTGGGTTGGCCATCAAAATTTTTAATGTAACTGACGGCAATCGGGTCGTTAGGGTCTAGCTTCACCACACGTCCATTTTCCATAAAAACACAGGGTGTTCGGTCACCAGTGGCAGCCATTATGTATGAATAATCGAACCCAAGTTCTCCAAGTCCGGGTGTAATCAGCCCATTCCAGTTTTGTTTGCTGGTTTCACTTCCCAGTCCTAAATGCCACTTCCCTATTGCAGCAGTTTTATAACCAGCTGCTTGCATCATTTTTGGCATGGTGGGTCGTTCGGGCTTGATAATCATAGCAGCATCGCCAGCTGCAATTCCGGTTCCAGGTTTGCGCCAAGCATATTCTCCTGTAAGTAGCGAATAGCGCGATGGTGTGCTGGTAGATGCCACACAATGAGCATTGGTAAACCGAATTCCCTCCGAAGCTAATTTATCAACATTTGGGGTGGGTACTTTCGAATAGCCATAGCAACTCAGGTCGCCATATCCAATATCATCGGCATAGATTAGGACTATATTTGGTTTTGTTTCTTTGGAGTTCGGTTTGTTTCCTGCTGAAATACTGGTTAAAGGTATCAGCGTAAGTGTGAATGGGGTAATTAGATTGATTTTCATAAATTTAAGAAAGCTTATTGAATTGTTATTTTTTCTGGTTCTACTCCGTTTAAAGTTATAATGTAAATTCCGGTGGGCAAACTGGTTAGAATTGTATTGGTATTTGGCTTGATGTATTTTAAACAAACTCCCTGAAGGTTGTATAGTTTTACTGAATCTGTCGATTCAGTTTTGACAATTAGTTGTTTAGTTGTAGGGTTATATTGATATTGCAATTGCTTTTTATCCATAGCAATGTTCGTAACGACTTGGGTTTCATTTATTCGCGATTGTAGATTATTATTGTAATAATTCACATAACTTTCCGGAACGGAAGGGGTAGAAATTTGATTCAAATAAATTGTACCTGTGGTTGTGAGGTTATTGTTGACATCCAAAAAATTACCTGGATTAGCTGCTGTTTGAAAATACGCATATCGTTCCACGTAAGGTGTGGATTCTAGCCAAGGCAATGCCAATTGTAAAAATGCATCCTGAATAGCAGTTGAACGAGCCGGGTTTGCATTGAATTCATCAATCCAAATCGGCATTTTATAATAATTATAACAGGCAACAACTCTATTTTTAAATCGGGTAAAGATGCTGTTGGCATCCGACGCTAAAGATAACCCTTCCCAATCGTACCAGTGCATTCCAATCACATCCATGCGTGTACCGGCAGGAACCATAATCGTGTTGACAGACTTTAACCATCCTACTTCTTCGTGTTCGCGGCACGAGGGAGATACTATACGAAGTCCGGTTTTCATAGCGTATCTATGCCAAAGCGCTGCCGTATCGGTTACGCATAACGAACCCCATTGACCAGATTGACCAGCACAGTCATCTGCTTCGTTGAAACTCATAATGTGTGTAATTTTCTTTTTACTTATCAGGCTGTTTTGTTCAGCCGGAGCATCTAATCCTGTTTTTCCCCAGCACATGGGAGCGTATTCTTCATCCATTAAACTTGATGCCGACAGACCCCAATCGTAAAACCATGAACTTTTTGGATTGGCTAAATATTTACCTGTTCCTTTTTTATTCACCCAAATCCATGGTAAAACACGTATAAATGACACTTGACCCGATAATGCAGGTGGTAAGGCATTTACAATTAAATCTGTTTCTGAAGCAATATACACTTTGCTCATCCCTGTACCATCAACTCCCACTGCCAGAGTGGCCATATATCCTTTTTTTAGTTTGAAGGAAACAATTTTATTGTTCATCCCTGAAGGAATGCTATTGCCAGAATAAATTGTTTGAACTGGAATATCAGTGTATGTACCGTTTAAATTGGCAGCATCAAATACCCGCAGCGGAGCAAGTGTTGAACTATAAGGCGATATTGCGCAGCCGTTATAATACTGCGTAATACGAGCATTTGTCATGTCCACCAGCGCATTTCCGTTTACTTTCACACGTGGAATATGTGTGCTAACTGCAGTGGCTGCATTCAAATTGGCTGCAAAAACCCATGCATCGTTTGAAGTTATATTGATGGTTGAAATAGTATTGAACGGATTGGCATCCAAGAGGTATAATTTGGTATTACCCGAAATGCTAGTCGTTGCATTGTTGACAAAATCGGCAGTAACAATTGCACTGTCAATTGACAAGGTGTTGAGTGCGTTGCCCATGTCAATACCCATACCTGTAGCCATTTTTAGGGTCGATTTCCGAATGGTCAGATTACCCGTTCCAAATAGAATATCATTTGGAATTCCTGAAGTACCTCCAATTACAGCAGCCGCATTTTCAATAAGAAGTGTTGCATTGATGGCGATGCCGGGGTTAATTGTACCTGTCGATGGTGCAGTTCCTGTGGCAGTATTTTTCCAATTCGCTTCGTTGAAAAACGAGGAATCGCCAGCTGCCCCTGTCCATACAATGTTTTGAGCATTTCCAGTGGTTAAAGAGCTGAATGCTAATGTAAAAACTAAACAAACTTGTATCGATAAGTATTTCATAGTGTTTTTCATGTGGTAAATTTAATCAGAGATGCCAACTTTACTCAGTACATCCACAATATATATTGCAAAAATACTTCAATATAATTTCATTAAAGTAGATATAGCATTCAAAAAGGCTTGGAGATTGACCAAATGAGAAATAAAGAGGAATTCTGCCTTGAATAAAACCCTGCAAAAACAGTTTTTATCAGAACTAATGGATATCAAAAATATGAATGATATTCTTTTTATTTTGTCAGAATAATTTTAAAGGTCTTAGTGGTTTCACTATCAAACCTGACAAAAAACATACCCGGAGCAAGTGTTTTCAAATCAATGAAATATGAGTTCTCACTCAGAATATTCGTAAAATACTGTTTAGATGAAATCTTTCCGCTTGTATTTATAACGGAAACTAGCAGTTGTTTTACATCAACTTTATACCTAAAATTTAATGTTCTATTTTGAATAGAATTTATGACGATTGGACTCGTTGCTGTTTCAGCATTTTGTTGCAAATCCGTAGATGATTTTTGATATACCCGCACGTAATCCACTTCGTATTTTATTGGAAACAATGTATTTGACGGATCACCACCATTAGCGCCCAATGCCAAATTTAACAGCATGTATTGAGCTTGTAGAAAAGGATTGCTGCCATCAGCATTTATAGTTTCAGTGAGTAGAGTGGTGTTGTATAAAATGTCATCAACATACAACCGAATAGCCTCCGAAGTCCAGTCCATGCGCCAAACATGATATTTTTTAGGCCAATTGGCATCTTGCGAAAGGAGTGTTGATAATGGTTTTTTGAAGCTATCCCACTTTGCAGTCCAACGTACAGCTGTGCCCCATGCTACATTTGCCAAAACCGTAGGAGCGCCACTATATCTATAAAATTCCATCAGGTCAATTTCACCATTCGACGGCCATTCCTTACTTACGCCGAGTGTCCATATTGCTGGCCATGAACCCATTGAGGTGTCAACTCTGGCCCGAATTTCAAACCGTCCAAACAACCAGGATTTTTTATCTTTTGAAAGAATGCAGGAGGAAGTATAGTTCACCATTTTGCGATTTGTTTTCCAATCGGCACTTCCTGCCACATAATTAGGATTCGCAAAGCTTGCCCTTTTACCTTCAATAAGCAGTCGACCTGCCGTACAATTGGCATTATCGCTCAAGTACCATTGAAGTTCTTCATTCCGTTTGAAACCAGTTTCGTATCCCCAATTTGCAGGGTTTGGTTTTCCTTCATTATTGAATTCTTCGTTGAAAACTAGATTCATGCCTTGACGCAATGGGGGCAAGGAGCCATCGGGCATATAAGGGTCAATTGTTTGCCCTATACATATTTCAAAAAACAAAGAAAAAAAAGACAACAGGAAGTATTTCATGATAATTACTTTCTTTTCAAAGTTATACTTGTCTTTTATTTAACGTTTTTCGGCTTGATACACCCGCACATAATCAACCTCAAAAGTAATGGGGAATTTGCTCTGACTTGGTTCTCCGCCATTTGAACCAAGCGCCAGATTCAGTAACATATATTGTGGCTGCAAAAACGGATTGAAGCCATCGGTATTGATTGTTTCGCTCAATAAGGTGGTGTTGAAAAGCACATCGTCAACATAAAGCTTGATGGTATCTTTGGTCCAATCCATGCGCCAAACATGATATTTTTTCACCCAATCCTTGTCAATCTGAAGCAGCTCCTTCAATGGTTTTTTAAAGGAATCCCATTTGGGTTTAAACCGTTGTTTTGTTCCCGAAGCCACATTTGCCAAAATGCTAGGTATATTATCGGGTCTGTAAAATTCCAACATATCAATTTCACCATTCGAAGGCCATTCTTTTTTCTCGCCAAGCAACCAAATAGCTGGCCAGGCACCCATGGTAGTATCAATGCGGGCACGCACTTCGAATCGACCAAACAACCACGATTTTTTATGGGCAGTGGTTATGCAAGCGGCTGTGTAATGCACCGTTTTGCGGTTTTTTCTCCAATCGGTGCTTTCAGGACTGAAATTTGGATTTTGAAAGTTGACTTTTTTTCCCTCAATGAGCAAGCGACCACCCGAGCAATTGGCATTATCTCTTTGATACCATTGAAGTTCATCATTTCTTTTAAATCCAGTTTCATAACCCCAAATGGCTGAGTCAGGTTTACCTTCATAGTTAAACTCCTCACTGAAAACAAGTTTCATTCCAGCTATTTTTTGTGGAATGCCAGCATCTGGAGAAAATGGATTGACTGCATAAGCTGCTGTGCCAAATATCATGATTGAGAATAGTAGAATTTTTTTCATTGAAATGTTTTTTTTGAGTGATTTATAGCATTTTTTTTATCGATACTTGCTGGAAATGATTTCAATTTCAGAAATACAATATAACAAACTTACTTCATTTGTTGGAAAATCATTCAAATTCCAATTATCAAACCATTTCAAGACAGGTTTTCCATTTTCAAATAAAACGGGCAACCAGATATAACGACGTTCATTTGGCGTTTTGGTAATCCAACGGTCAGCCATAAATACAAAAACATCTTTTTTACCTTCAATTTTCAGAATGTAAGTGCCTTGAGAGTTAAATGATAGATTTGCATCCGTTCCAAGACAGGGATTTGCAAGCTCTGTCCATGTTCCAAAAAGACTATCGGCAACCGCCATTCTTGCAGCATTGGGTGTCCAACCAGTACAATCGGATGTAATCAGAAAATACTTCCCGTTTTTCTTCAAAACCGTTGGTGCCTCATTGTGTTTTCCTTCCAATATTCTTACGTAACGCCCTGTATGGCTCATATAATCGTCGGATAGTTCGGCAATTTGAATGGTTTGATTTTCTTCAGAAGCGAAAATATGATAGGCTTTGCCATTGTCATCCACAAAAATAGTCATATCACGCGACATTTGTCCACCGGCTAAATCACGGCGCACGAACATGCCGTTTTCTACCGCTTTACGCCATTCTGGAGTCCATGATTTTGGAAAATCAGCCACTGTTAAAGCTGAATTCTTTTGTTCAGAAGTCATATTTAAGGGATATTTTCCGGCATTGGGTCTATAAGAACGAACATACCGAAAAGGACCTTTAGCATTGTCACTCACGGCCAATCCAACCCTTGCAGCCTTGTATCCCTGGCCTTTGAGTTCCAGATGAAACCACATGACATATTTTTTTGTTCTGGCATTATAAATCACTTTGGGTCGTTCTAACACGCAACCATCGGGTAAACCCAAGCTATCGTTATTGGTAGCAGCCGCCAAAGATACTCCTTCAAATTTCCAATTCAACAAATCTTTGGAAGAATAACAATTGACATACACTTTTGTGGCGTTTGTATCTTTTACATTGTCCTCGCCATACCAATAATATATACCGTTCTGAAATAAAATTCCGCCACCTTGCGCATTGATAGGCATATCCCTGTCATCTTTCCAAATTTGGCCAGATGCTATTGATTTTTTTGACAGGTTTTCAGCGGATGAAACTAACGAAAATACGAGTAAAAGGAGAAGTGTGTTTTTTTTCATAACTATGAAGATTATCTATTTTGTGTTGTTAAATGAGCTAATATGCCGCGAATTAATTAGTCAGACATAATGATTTGTAAAACATTGACATTCTCTGTATTACGTCTTGATTCTTGTGTCTTGAATCTAGATTCTTGCGTTCTCTATAATGCATTTGTGGTTATTGTTGTTCTAACTTGATTTCTTATAATCGAAATCACTTTAGGTTTTTTGTCTTTTTTATTTGCAGCAATATATGTTTGTAAATCACTGATTGTTTTGATTTTAGTGCTATTTATCGCTTGAGTCAAATCGCCTGTACGGAAGCCCATTTTGGCAGCTTCAGAATTTTCAGCAACCAATGTCAGGCATACACCACCGGCATCAAAAGCCACACCAAATGCTGACATTTCATCGCCACTTGGTTCTCTCAAAGCCACGCCGAGCCAAGTAATCGTTTTACTTTCTACAGCAACTGCTTCGGGTTTAATTTTTATATTGACAAGTGGAATTTGTGGCGTTTTGGCAATGGCTTTCAACGATGGTTTGGTCACTCCAAACTGATCCATGGGGAAGTTTTGGAAGCCCATTTTTAGTGCTGGCGATGTTGCTTTTACCTGAAAATTACAATGTTCTGCATCAACAAATTGTGGATCACCATTTTGTGAATTCAATTCGCAACCATTTTTGGCGAATTTGGTCATTTCACTTTTGGGACAAACATAGAAATTGTAATCCAGTTCTTTTCCCCATTTGCCATCCACGGCAATTGCCGAATTCATAATGGCGGGTTTATAAGCTTTGAAAACAATGTTATTTTTGAATACATCACCGCTGTTTGTGTACCAAACATGTGGGTGCAAACCATTATTGACAATAATATTGTTGGTGACTATTCGGCTGTAACCTTCACGTAGTTTTAATCCTCTGTTCAGCAATAGATTGTTGTAAATTTGGTAATTTGTGGAACCATCGTCGAGGTCAATATCCCAACCGTGGTCGCAACGCCAGCGACTGTTGCGGATAATGTTTGGCTCCAACATATCCCAAAATGGCATCAGCGTATCTTTTTCAACTTCCAGGCTTGTTTGTTTTATGTCGGGTGTCCAATAACGGTCGCGCCCCCATGAGTTGAAACTTCCATGGTCGCCAGTTTCCAGCACTGTATTGAAAATATCGCAATTTTCGATAATATGACCGCCAAAAGTACCTTCGTTGATATTGATTCCTGCTCGTGGCACATCGTAAATGGAGCAATGATTCACTCGGATTTTGTGAGACATGGAAATATGAACCGGTGCAGTTTGTTTTTCATCGCGCCCTGTGAGCGTTATCAGGCAGTTTTCCACCAAACAGTCTTCAGGATAGTTATCGCCTTTTGGGCCTTGGGTGTGGTCTATGGTTTTATAATCCTGATTACCATATTGAAAAATAGGACTGCGAACGGTTTCCGGATTGCCCACAAAAAGAACGCCCGATGCACCGCTATTATGAATATAGCAACCGGTAATGGCAATTCTACGGTTATAATTGTTTACAAAAACGGTGTTTCCACCCACTTGGTCGAACTCACAATCCTTAACGCTGCAATCTTCTGCACCATTGAAAAATACCGCACCACCGCGGAATACAGTCCAGTCGGAGCGGAGCAGAGGCTCCTTATTTTCCATAAAAGTGCGAGCTACATGACGGAAAACAAACCCCTGTAGGTTGATATTTTTTACCGGATTGGCTTTTGAACCGTTAAATTCAACCAGGTTTTTTAGCCGAACAATTTCTACTTTCGCAGTTTTCAAGTTGGTTTTCGCATCGGGCATAAAGTAAAGTTTGTGCTCAGTGGCATTGTAAAACCATTCACTTGGTGCATCAAGTTCCTCGAAAATATTCTCCACCATTCGGTAGCAAGGATGCATGGTTGACGGACGGTTATTTTGCCAACCACCTTCCATGTCAAGACTTCCGTCGGATTTTTTGCCTTTTATCAACCAGTGCATATCGCCCCAAAGCAATGAATGCATGGCATGTAAATAACCACCTTGCGGGTTTTTCCATCGGGCAATGCGTTTCGGGTCGAGCGGATTGTTTAACGAATCGGCTTTTGCGCTGTGGCTCAGTTCCCAAGTATCGAATACATTTTTCCCAGCCACGGCATTTGGGAAACGTGCCATACGCTGCCGAACGCCATTTATATAAAGCTGGTCGATTAACGGGTTGCCCGAAACATTGGCAACATAAATTCCATTCTTGTACGGCAGCCATTTCAATGACAATAAACTACCGCCACTAATGATGGCCTTGCCCTCATTTTGTGCACGATAAATTACCGTTGCTTTGTTGTCAGCCGCTGTAAATGTTATGGCATTAGGCAAATAATAGATTCCATCAGCAAAAACAACATCTACAGATTCATTGATAGATTGAGTTCTGGCAAACTGTTGCGCCTTTGCAAAAGAGGCCACAGGAGCATCAATAGTTCCAGTATTTGCATCATTACCAGTCATTGATACATAAATTGTTTTTGCCTGCAAAGTACAGAAAGAATAAAGTACAACAATGAATACAATGATTTTTTTCATACAATAGTGATTCATTCTATGGTTGAGTAATTATAATTTTTTGTTTTTATGAGCATCTTGACTTCTACTCGGTCTAGTTTTTCTTGTATAAAGTTAACCGCCTTTTTCTTTCGAAAAAGACGGTTGATTTACCTAAATAATCACTTACTCATTATAATACTTTCACCATCAAATAATCAAAAAAGAATTTTAACTGCATTTTGTCCAACTTTTACAATCATAACACCTTTTGCATTTATTGCAAATTGATTGTCACTGGCTTTTGCAATAGCTTCCATTACTTTAACGCCCAAGGTATTGTAAACTTCAATTCTGTCACCAGTTTTTTGACCCTCCACTACAAGACTTCCATTTTTGCTATAGATAGTCGTTTTAGTAGACAACGCATTGTTGATAGCTGTAGATAAATCTGAGGTTGCAGTTACGAAAGGATTCGTAAAGTCAGAATAAGTTGCTGTAAAAGTGTTAGCACTTTTTGTCGCAGTACTGAATATATAATTCCCTGCAATATTGTCGTAACCTTCTGGTCCAGACATTACATTATAAATTCCCTGGTGGTTATTCAATACGGATGGAGTTAAAGCAACAACAGTAGATGAAGATGTTAATGGGATAATTGTCCATTCCCGTGGATTCAAATATACAGAGCTTGGAACAGTCAAATTGTGATATGCCAGTGTTGAAGAAACCTTTGCCGACACAGTGGTTCCTGTGGTGGCAGTCAATGTGGCTGGGTCATAACTACTGGTAGCTGATGCACCAATTGGAAAAAGTTTACTTATACCACTTGTAACATCTTGAATAAGACTCCCTGTTCCCGTAGTTGCTATGTAGCTCGAAGAAGATGCACCACTAATTGACCCACTTGATCCAATGGTGAGATTGTAGTTGCCAATTGTTAGCGCTCCGCTTGTCAAGGTTAATGTTCCCGAAACTGTTTTTGCATCAGCCATAGTTACCCCCGTCGAATTATTTAGTAATAGATTAACCGGAGTTGCTGACCACTCAGATGCTCCCGCATTTGACATTGTTTGCGCCACAGTGCCTGCGTATTCTAAAGTTGAAGAAGCACCATCGGTTAAATTAAATGTGCTTAGAGCAAGTGATGCTGTGCCAGCCAATGTTAGTGTTCCATTTACAGTGGTAGCCATGGATAGTGTTTTTGCAGAAGTCCCATTCAATTTCAAGTTAGTGTAGGTTCCAAATGTAGCGGCACCTGTACCTATACCAGCTAATAGCGTTTGAACGCCCGACTTGTTGTACTCCACGGTTCCATTATTAGTGATTGTGGTCATTGTTATCTGCGGAGCGGCACCACCGAGTAGAAGTGTGCCATTATTTGTGAAAGTGCCTGCTGGGGTACACAAGGAGGTTGTGCCACTCCATGTACGCATCAATATAGGAGTGCCAGCTGTATTGTTTGAACTGAATGTTGCACCACTGGCGATTGTGAAATCGCCTTGCCCTGCTGTTCCGTTTTCTAAGAATATTGCAGCAGTTTCAATTAAAGTGCCACTGTTGACATTGATGTTAGATGCTTTGAAATTTATGGGTATGGTGACTGTTTGACTTGCATTTAAATCGATATTAAGTGTGAAAGATCCAGCATTTGTAGTTACTAGATTAGTATTCCATTCACCTGAATTAACTAAATTGCGACTATTACCTACCACGCTCACTTTACCTCCAGTGCTTGATACGAATGGGTATTGATATAATGAATAGTTACCAATGGGCGAACCAGGGAAAGCAGTCGCATTTGTAAAACAAGCCATTTTCCCTGATACACGTAATGTGAAGGTTCCTAAAGCAACTCTTGAAGTTGCCCACTGAATTGCATTATAAGCACCCCAACTTGCTCCTATGTGTATATCATTGCACGCAGCATCTGCTGTCAGAGTAGTAATATTTCCAACAATTAACCAAACATTTGTTGACGATGTTGGCAATTGTCCAGCAGTAGCTGCACTCCAGATAGTGCCATCATATACTTGCCATTTAGTATAATCAGACCAATTACCCCCACCACTTGTTCTAAAATCACCTGCTACTTGGGCATGAGTTAGCTGAGCAGTAAAGAAAAGAATCGTCAAAACAAAAAGTTGTTTAACAATGAAGTTGTTTCTAAATGAAACAATGCTAAAAAAAGTTGATATGTTCATAATGTTTATTTATTATTTATTTGTAATAAAAATTAGTTTAATTAATTTGGAAAAACCTTTGATTGCGTATGCAAAGTAATCACTATAATTGATTAAAAAAGTCGAGAATTAAATCAAAAAGGTTTGAAATAAGATTATATAATGAATTATATCAATTGACTCTTTTTATTTTTTCATCAATTTCAAAGGAGCATATCCTTCACACCTAAGGATATAGAACCCTGCTGGTAAGTGGTTTGTTTTAATGCTATTACCATTATAAACTGCTTGTAAAGCCAACCTTCCTTGAACATCATAAAGACTCATCTTTTGTCCTTCGGCAATTCCTTTCAATTGAAATTCTTCGCTTACCGGATTTGGGAAAATGCTGAATGTTGAACCTGATAAATTTTCTATTCCTGAAGGAGCGTTTACAACGATGTTAAATGTTTTAGTTGTGTTACGAGAAATATAATCGCGCCCACGTACTTGAATATGGTATGTTCCAGGTTTGGTGTAGGTAAATTCATCATTATATAATGTCGAAACCAGCGTGTCAGTTCCCTGAAAATTATACCAACGGTAAAATGCATCCTTGCTTTCTTTGGTTAGTTTTGCGCCAGTCATTTTCACTGTCAAAGGTGCATTTCCAATCAATGGCTCTACCCCCATATCAAAAACGCCCAGTGAAGGATCTATACCAGCAACCGGCTCCCAGTAAGCTGATTTGTTTTGAGTTATGTCGGACGATGATATCATAGTCAAAAGCGTGCCAGCAGTTATACTATTCCCGATTGGATTAATATATTTGCCTGAAGCTATATTTTTGAGTGCAAAATAACTGGTTCCTGTAATTGCAACCATTTCCCACTGTTGATTACTGCTTTGATTCTCAGCTTCCACCACCACTGAATCATTCCGCATACTCAGGTTCAATGAGTTGCTGTTTACTTTTAATTTATAGATATTACCGCTTGTTTTTGTCATTAAAAAGACTTCGTTTGTGGGTGCAGTAACAGTACTTATACCACCTATAAAGGCAGTATTTATTTTCCCAGCGGTAGTAGAAATTTGTATTCTTCTACGATTGGTACCATCAGTATTTCGCGAAACAAAACTAAAGTAGTGAGAATCGTAGTCAACAGTAGTGGGTGGAGTTGCAGCTAGTTGTTTGGCAATTGATATTTTAGACCGATAAATCAATGGATTTCCACGACTCGGCAAACTTTCGAAATCACGATAAAAAACTCCCCTGGCCGAAAGAACCGTTTTTGAATCATCCGAACTATTGTATTTTTCGAAAGAACTACAAAGCGAATCGACCATATTTAGAGGATTACTCCACGCAAAAACTGCATAGCGTTCTATGAATGGCGCAGCATTCATTTTGTTTACAAAATCTTTTTGCCCGTTATATAAGGTGAGCATATTGTCGTTTGAAGTTACGTTCCAGGATGCTCCATAATTAAATTCTGTCACCCAAATAGGAATTTTATACTTATCGTACAAGGGTTTATATATCGTATTTACATAGTTATCGCCTGACCGTCTTTCGTATGAGTGCATGCACATATAGTCAACACGGTAGCCCTTAGCAACAATTTTGTCCATAAATTTATATAGAGAATCTGTACTTACAAATGCCGGAGAACCCAAACGAAGTCCAGTTAACATTAATTTAGGCCAATTGCTTAAAATCTGGTCCATGGTCATGTTTGCTTGTCCAACTCCATCGGGTTCGTTAAAACCAAGTAAATGCGTAACATCCGGTTTGGTTTTCAATGTTTCAACGTTTGTGTCAATAGTTGGCCAACCCAAACTCCATTGCATTGGAACATATTCTTTATCTACTGTAGATGGAGAATCTGACCCCCAATTATAATACCAACTAGGATTAAAATTAGTGAAATTTCCACCAGTTCCTTTTTTTGACATCCAACGCCAAGGTGCTACACGCACCATATTTACGGTATCATTTTTTCCGTTTATGTTCCCGTTAATAATAATATCGCTGTCTTCGGCAATATACACTTTGCTTGCTCCTGTTCCGTTCTGATTTTGTGTAATAGTAGCCATATAGCCTTTTTTCAGAGAAAACGAAGCGGCTTTATTGGTGTTATTGGCTCCAGTATTCCCATTAATTTTACTGTTACTATAACTTACCCGAAAAAACTTACTTACACCAGTCAGGTTTGCGCCAGAGTATAAGTACAGTGGTTTAATTAAGTATGAGTGAGGTATTACCACTGCCCCATCGTAATACTCAGTAATGCGAACATTACTTCCTACTATGGCTGACATTCCATCAATCGATATTTGTTTGCTGTACTTATCAATAACCTGCTGAGGACTAAGTGAATGAAAATAGATCCATGCGTTTTCGCCAACAATATTGATTTTTGTAACTGACGAAATGGCATCACTTTCGTACAAATGCAATTGTGAATTTCCAGTCAATGCCACCGAAGGTGCTGATACAGAACCCGTAAGAACAATTGCACTGTCAAGCGCAATGCTATTTGCCGATTTGAATCCAGTAATACCTGAATAATCGGTGCGAACTTTTGCTTTTTTAAATTTTAAAATCCCTGTTCCTGTGTCAAATACACCCGTCACTTCTTTGTCGGTACCTATAGTTGCATTTGCACCAAAGTAAACATTTCTGTTGATGGGCACAGCAGAAGCTATGTTTCCTGCAAAAACACTACTTGTCCCTTCGTCGAGCCAGTTAGAACTGTTGAATAATGATATTTTATCAACATTTCCTGTCCAGCTAATTTGTTGCGCTGGCGAAAATTCAATTGCCATACCAACAAATAAAATAAGTACTATTGATTTTAAATTCATATTATTGGAAAATTAGTTTTTTTGTAATTTTGTTATTATTCTCTGAAACAAGTTGCAAAAAGTAGCAACCTTTTATGTTTTCTAGTAGTATGTGCTGCGTTTTTCTGTTTTGAACATCCAATGTCAAAACCTCAGCACCTTGTAAGTCTATAATTTTCAATGTAGAAAATTTATTCCCCAAAAAATCAACAGTTAGATTGTCTTTTGCCGGATTTGGGTAATAATTGAAACTATTCACAGTCATATCAGCGATTTTAAAACCTGTGGTACTTTTTGATACGGTCACATTTACAGTTTGTGTTAGCGTTTTTCCATTTCTATTGATTACCAATCGAATAGGTGCTGTTCCTTCTTTCAATGCCAGCAGATTCCCTCTGTCGTCAATCTGTACTATATTTCTGTTATCACTCACAATCAATGTGTTTGTATTTAGCAAATTAAGGGCTTTATTATTAGACATTAATGCCGATAATGAATATGAACCACTTTCACTAACAATCAATGCAGATTTTGGAATTGATAGATTCATGCTAGTTAAATTTATACATCGAACTGCAACAGTATCTTTCAACGTGACACCTAATACAGTAACTGAAACAGTAACTTTTCCGTCCCCTGCCGCTTTGGGAATTAACGTTCCAAAAGCATTCAAATCAACTATCGTAGGCGTTAAATTGGTATATTTTATTTCCACGAATTTCGCGTCAGGTGCCAACCCATCATTCATTAATAATTGAAGTGAAGTTCCTGTAGCTTCATTTACTTCAAGTTCAGGAGCAAAAGAAGTCAGGTTGATGGTGGTGAATTTATATTCTAAAACTTCAATATCAATTGTATCTTTCAGAATTACATCACTTAGTTGAACTACCGTTTCAATTTTAGTTTTTCCTACAGAAAGACCGGTAATTAAACCAGATTCGTTAACTGAAACAAGAGGATTACCTAAAATATTATAAGTAATTTGAGCAATGCTCATATTAGCAACCGTGTTGTCTGTTAGCTTCCCAGTAATGGAAATCTGTGAATTTAAGTGCTGTTTAATTGATGGTTTGTCAACAACGGCTTGAATTGAAGCCAGTTTTACGGTTGTACTTGTTATCTTACTATTTGCAAATACAGTCATTGCTTTATTCAAAAAGTAATAAGTTGTATCAATACCCAAATAATCAGGTTTGCTAGATATTATCAAATCTGTTTTTGAAATCACGGAATTGAATTTGTCAACTGCAAATTGAGGATATTGATTCAAATCTGTACCAACAACAGCTGTAGAAACAGTATTTTTTGCTTGCAATACCATTGATTTTAAACTGCTTAGATTTGTTGGAATAGCTGCATCGGGCGAATATGCAATATAAGATGTAGTGAAGTCTGCTGCATTTGTGGCTGCTAATTTACCGAATTGCATATAGGGTAGACCTTCCAACTGCGTCAATTCAAAATCATCGAAATAGATAGCGTATTGATCAGAAACCGACCAACCATTGTGATATATAAGCTGTGCTTCATTACAATCTGGACCAGTTGTAAAATCTGCCGTTTTTTGTGCAAATGCAGTAGTGTTATTTACCGTTAAATCAGCCACTTGTACACCAGAAAGCCAAATGCCACCACTCATTTTTGATAGACCATTGTAATTGGATGATATTTTGAGTTTTGCCCAAAAAGAAATTCTATACTTTGAATTAGGTTGCACTTTTAATTTTCCAATAAAACGACCATTCCAACCGTTATTCCAAACCATCGAATATTTTCCTGTATGAATATTGGCAGCTGCTGTTTCAATAGTACGGGTTGCATAACTATCACCATCCCACATTGCATTTATTGCATTCAATTCAAATCCTGGATCAGGAATTATATCAGTTCGGTCAGTATTTACGGTTCCCACTTGCGTACTGTCTTTATAAATAGCAGCAGTAGAACCTTGTGCAAACAATCGGTAATTAGCAAATTTTGTATTGTCAATATTTTTTATCAACGTGTCATTTGTTACAGAATTTACAATTGCATTGGAAAGCACAGTTAAATTAATTCTATTTCCTGTTTTTGTCCGTATATCAATTCCTAAACCTGATTTTGTTGATTTTACAGCTGACCTCACCTCACCAGAGAAATAGTTAGTATTTCCATTAAAATCAACACTGGACAATTTATATCCGTAAACACCACCTGCAGCGGCTGTTACAATATTGAAACCTGTAGGTAAAACAGAAGATTGTGAATTTTCTCCTGTTACAAAGAATTTTGTCCATGTAGGAGTAGCATATATTGGATTAATGGTTCCATCATAAAATATATTTCCATGTAATGAGGACATAGCTACAGCAGAATTGGTTTTGGAGATAGTCTCTGCCGATACTAAAACTGTGATTGATATCACAATAAGAAGTATATATGGTTTAATATTGGACATAATGATTATTTATTAGCATTGAAAAAGGTTCTGAGAATCTAGAATGAATCATCTAAACTTACTTCATTCTAAATGGCGCAACTGGTAGATTATCAGTTGAGTATAAATTTGGAACTGCATAGTTTTTCCAATAATATCGTGCTTTCACTGGTACAATAACCTCTTCAGCCCAAATCAATACAGTATTTCCCTCAATTCTTGCCTTAGCAGGATAATAAACATCGTTTGCACCTGCAATTTCAAACAATTGTGGACTATCTCCTGCATTGATTTTCAATCCTTTATCAGCAAAATTAAAAAACACACGTAAGGCATTTCCCTCAACTTGCACCGATTTAAACAGTGGACTGCTGAAAGTGCTTGTTTTTCCATACACTTTTGCCAAGGCAATATCACCTAAACGATTGCCAACAGGCATTTTATTCCAAGGGTGAATGTTTGTTTCTTCACCAACATCTATTGTGGTGGCAAAGCCAGAATTAGGGATTGATTGGGAAATTTCTTGCTGTAATTCTCTAAAATCACACCAAGTTTCCGCCTGAAAACCTGGCAATTGAACCAAGTAAAAAGGCAACATGTCGTTTTTAAAATCAGATCGCCAACCTTTTACCATAGACTTTATGATAGAAGAATAAGTTTGCATACGTGAAACATTGTTTTCGCCTTGATACCAAATCATGCCGGATATTTTATAGGGCAACAAAGGATTAATCATTCCATTGTACAAACATCCTGGAATACGTTCAGTTGTGGGAGGTATGTATGCATTTTTAACGGTAGTAGACAAAGTATCAAAAATCGAAGGTTTTATCCATTCTTCGGCATTGGTTCCGCCTTGATATGCACCAACCATACCAATAGGAACATTAAGAGAACCAAACAATCTGAGTGCAAAAAAGTAACCAACAGTGCTAACTACAGCTATATCATTAATTGAATCACCATGAGCCCAATGACCACCCAATGTATCAAGAGGATAACTTGAATTGACTATATTGGTTCTAAAAAAACGGATATTGGCATTTTTGTATGAAGTAGCATTTGAAACTCCCAACGGCAAATTCATATTTGATTGTCCAGAACAAAACCACACTTCTCCAATTAACACTTCCTTAATTACAATGTCATTTACAGTTAGGGTGTATGGTCCACCAGCAGCGGGAGTAGGTAAATAAGTAATGAATTTTCCTTTGCTGTCAGCAATGGTTTGTATAGGCGTGTTATTCCAACTTCCAGTAACAGTAATTGCTGTTCCGGCGGGAGCAGTTCCCCAAATTGGTGCTTCGGTTGCACGCTGCAAAACCATACCTTTTGAGAATAATTTTGATAATACCAATGTTTGACAATTAAGAGTATTACTTAAAGTCAGCATTAAAATAATAAACCCATAATATGATGTGATTTTCATTTTTAGATTTAGATTTAATGAGGGTGTCTCAAAAAAATCTTTTGAAACACCCTCATTGATAGGTTTTTATTTTATACTAACTTTAATGGTTGCCGTTTTTTCATTGGCAATCAAACGTAGTAAATAGATACCTTTAGGAGCCGATACCGAAAGAAAAGTGGAATTTTCACCTGCTGTAGAAGCAACTATTTGACTTGATAAAATGCGTCCATTCAAATCCAACATTTGAATTTTTGTTTCAGCGTTATTTGCAAGGGTGAAACGAACATTCAAAAGTCCATTTCCAGATTGTGTTGCGTTTAAATTTGCTGACTGCAATTTATTCTCAGCAATGGCGTTTGGTGCAGGTTCATAAGCACCTGTCATATCGTAGGTAAATGAACCAAGCGTAAAGTCGGTAACACCTGCTTCGCTGTCTTTACCGAATCTCACATACGGTAGTGGCTCAACTTTGGCAATTCGTAAATCATCAAACCACATGCTTGACCAACCTGGAGTTTGCTTATTATCCCAACCATTGTGAAAAGTAATTAAGATATCACCATCTTTAGTGACATCAAAAGGAAATTCTCTGTAATTAAAATTCTTGTTACCAGTGACTAAAAGGGCTGTGGGCAATACTATAACGTCATTGTCAGTGCCTTTATAAGCGGGAATACTGTCTATTTGTGTTCCTTTCTTTTTAATAACAGGTCTGTCCGGGTCAGTCCCTAAAATTTTAATACTACCTTTGTAGCCTTCCCAAGTATTTTGTACTTTCGACCAAAAACTCAGTTTATATTTACCCGCAGTGAGTCCTTTTTTCAGAATTTTCAATTGGCCTGTGGTTCCGTTTTGAAACCAGAAGGAAGTTTTTCCAACTTTCACATTTGCCTTAACGGTATCAATTCCCATCATACACCAAGTATCCATTTTTATATCCCAATTACCAGATAAATTTGCTGACAAGGTTGCATTATTCGCTTTAAATGCTGGAGTAGCAAGGTCTTTAAAATCCTCGAAAAACTGATCTTCCATAATCACCTCAACATCTTTGTAATAAGCAGATGGATTTACCATACCATCTACATCTGCAGTCCCAACTTTTATACCATCACGATAGATATGCGCTTTGTCAGCATTGTCCACAGCCACACGATAAGTATGCATTCCTCTATTATCCAGATTGTTAACCATCACCCCTTTTGATATAGAAGGAGCATAAGTCATGTTGTAAATGGCAGTTGTATCAATATCCAACTTAAAACGTTTACCAGGAACGGCTTCCATTTCCAAGCTAAATCCGTTTTTCATTGATTTGCTGACTGCCACTTTTGCCTCAACGGTATAAGGTCCATTTGCCACAAAACCAGAATCGGCAGTAGCATACCAGGTCACAGGTATGTATAGAGAGCCTTTAGTGAGCACATTGTAACCTTCGGCTTGTTGCGTATAAGTAACACTATCTTTATAAGTGTTTAATTCAACAAATTTTGAACTTGTTGGATTACCTTGCCCCTTATAAATGGGAGTTCCTAAATCCTTAACAGTCAATTGAGCCATTATTGTCTGAACAAAGAACAGACCAATACAAGCCATAAGCGTAAGTTGTAATTTTCGTTTCATGATAGTTTTTTTTTAAAGTTTTTTTTGTAGTTTCAGTTATTTCCTTTTTTATCAGTGTAATTTAGAATAGAAGACTTTTCCATAAATTTCCGAAACAAAATTACAACACTACTACTAATAAAAGGTTGAATCATTATCCATATTGGTCGAAATAGGGTTCAAAATAGAGTAACAGGCTATCTGCATAGAATAAACCTTATCTGTTTTGTAATTCCAGCTAATTTTATAGGCTGCGTTTCTACAGCTAGTTGCATTAATCCAAAGAACAATTTCTCTCTATAGGTCGAAAGCTTACGATTAAATCTAATTGCTTATCAGCTAATGACAAGTGTTAAATTATTTTGGACATGATATTTTATAGACAATACTCGATTTTAGCATTCACAGGTGTAATATGTTGATATTTAAACCAGTATTTCGTTATTTGAATTAATAGTCTATCAATTTCTGTTTGTTCAGCCAGTTTCTTAATAATTCAGGCCAATTATCAACCGGAATTCCACGTTTTCGCATTCCAAAACCATGTCCACCAACTGCAAATGTGTCCAATTCAGCTTCAATTTTATTTTCTTTCAGAGCTTCGTACAGCTGAATACTATTTTTTACCGGAACCGTTTTATCATCGGTAGCATGAACAATAAAAGTCGGTGGTGTATTTTTGGTCACCTGAAGTTCATTCGAATAGAGCTTAACTAATTCATCGTATGGTCTTTTCCCCAAAAGATTATTTCTAGAACCCCAATGGGTTAATGTACTATCCATCGTAACTACCGGATAAGCTAAAATCATAAAAGCCGGACGTTCATCGTTGGTTTTGAAGTGAGTACCAACGGTTGAAGCTAAATGACCTCCAGCCGAAAAACCCATGATGCCGATTTTATTTTGCTTGATATTCCATTCTTTTGCACGTTTATGAACAATTTTCAAAGCCGTTTGAGCATCTGACAGTGGAACTGCTGTATGTCCGTTTGGCATCCGGTAGTGAAGCACGAAAGCACTTATACCAAGTTCGTTGAACCATTTGGCAATTTCCGAACCTTCCTTGACATGCCAAACACTGGCATAACCACCACCGGGACAAATAACCACAGCAGTTCCGTTAGCTTTTACTTTGGGAGCTAGATAAATAACCATTCGTGGTTCTGAGATATTGCTAATATACTCCGGATTGCTAAAACTTTCAGGAACTTTGATTTGGTTACTTTCTTTTGGCCCATTCGGATAAAGTTTAATTTCTTCCTGTGATTTCAATAAATTACTGAACAACACTAGAATAAATGAAATAAGAATGTGCTTCATGCTGTATTATTATGATTAATTAATAATTAGATAAATTTGAAATAAATAATTTTCAGGTAATTTTAATTGTTTTCAATGGCACCACCGTTTCCGCGATACAAATCGAGCGGCGAATCCAAATCAATGGCAATCACACTTACATTCTGGTCCATTTTTTCAGTCGGAAGTTTAATAAGCAATACGCCTGGAATTTTCATCCAACCCGCACCACCGTTACGTTTGTAAGTCAACGTTTCCGAAGTGCCTATCAGTCTGATTTGTAGTATTTTATTTCTGATTCCCTTCACTACTATATCGTCTTTTGGGGTATCAAGCACAAAGCAATAAACTGTTTTTCGGTCTTTCGACAAGGTAGTCGGACCATAAAAATGACCGAAAGGTAAACCACGCGTGGTTCCGAAAATGGCTTCAGCATGTTTGTTGGTCCAGCGTCCGAGTCCTTTTAATCTATCAATTTGTGGTTGAGTAAATGTTCCATCTTCCATCGGACCGGCATCGAGCAAGAGGTTGCCACCCATACTGATACAATCGGCAAAGATGCGAATGATATAATTTACCGATTTTTGATTGTTATCTTTTGGTTTAAATCCCCACGAATCATTAATGGTCATGCACAATTCCCATGGCCCTTTTGGTCCGAAAATTGGAACGCCTTGCTCGGGAGTAGCATAGTCGCCATAGCCCATCATTCGGCTATTGAGTATGGTTTTTGGATTCCACGATAGCATTTCCTCGCGAAGTTCCTTCATTTTCCATTGTTTGGCAGAGCGTGTCCAGTCGCCATCGAACCACCACAAATCAGGATTAGTCAATTGTTGAATTTCCTTCATTTGTGCATTCCGAAAAGCCACAAAGCGGTTCCAACGAACAGTATCTTCCACACCCGTTTTTGGAAAATCATACGTGTTGTATTTTGTCGGATGTTGTTTGTCATTTGCATAAAATACAGTTGCATAATCGGGGTTCGACCAGTCGAGGTGCGAGAAATAAATTCCCACTTTCAATCCTTCCTTACGAAGTGCCTGAGCATAAGGTGTTATCAAATCATGGGCTGCAGGCGATTTTTTTACTACACTTAAGTCGTTCAGTTTGGTATTCCAGAGTGCTACTCCATCGTGGTGTTTTGCCGTTAGAACAGCATATTTAGCACCGCTTTCTTTGAAGAGTTTTGCCCATTGTTCAGGGTCATAATTCTTTGCTGTAAAGCTCTTTAGCTGGTCGAAATAATCTTTTTCCGAAATCTCATTGTTATGAAACGACCATGACTCACCGACTCCTTTCACGGCATAAATTCCATAGTGAATGAAAATACCGAGTTTTGCATCTTCAAACCACTGCATTTTGCTGGTAGTATCTTTCTTTTCGGTTACTGGTTGAGCAAATAAACCCGCACTCAGTGTCAATAAAAGCAATAAACTTGTTTTTTTCATCTGTATAATTTTTTTTGTTGTTATTATTTCTGAAACTTTTTTAGTTATAACCCAGACAGCAATTATTTGGAAAGATAATAATTCCTCATCACATACCAAGCCTTTTTGCGCAACCCCTTGTCAGAAACCAATCCTTTTCTATTCCAGCCATTCTGATTTAGATAATTTAAACGCGTGGGTGAGCGAAAATCGAACAATACCCATGGAGTAATACCACACAGATTCGGAATGTTTTTGAACATCTCAATATTGTCCAGATATAGTTTCTCCTGATATTCCTCACTCCATGAGGCAGCTACATCGATTGCACCGTGCTGACCATAAAGGGCTTCGCCTCCAAACTCTGATATTAAAAGCGGTTTATCGATGGCAATATTCCATTTCAGTTGATTTGGGGCAGCAGGAAAAGGCATGTACCAGCCCATATATTTATTAACACCAACCAAATCAAGTGATTGTACTAAGCTGTCCTGCAAGCTAAACGTAGAAGTCTCTTTATTATATTTTATATTGTCGAAAGCAGCACCAATAAGCCGTGAATTATCCATTTTTCGTACCTGTTTTACTAATTCAAAAAGAAATCTATTTCTATCAGTAGTAGGCTTTGTTTCATTGGCAACACTCCAAATAATGATGGCTGCCCTGTTTTTATCTCGTGAAATCATATCCTTAAACATAATTTCGGCTTTTTTCATTACCAATTCATTTGAAAAATCAATACCCTGCCAAATCGGAATCTCTTCCCAAATCATTAAACCCATTTTTTCGGCCATTCTTACAATTCTTTCGTTTTGTGGATAATGTCCGGTACGTATGAAATTGCAACCCAATGCTTTCACTTCACTCAAAATCATTGCTGCATCTGCATCAGAATAAGCCCTACCCATTCGTTGAGAAATTTCTTCGTGGAAATTAACGCCCTTTAAAAACATTGGTGTTCCGTTTAACAGGATTTTAGAACCCTTTGTTTCAATAGTTCTAAAGCCAATATCTTCAGTTATCGTATCATTACCAAATACAAAACTCACGCTATATAACTTTGGGATTTCGGGTTTCCATAATTGAGGTTTGGTACTTATCTCAAAAGAAACTTCACCTGCATCATTGGTGTTTTCTGCTTTATTTATTTTCAGTTCAGGAATCTTTATTTCCACTTTTTGTGCAGTATGAACCCCATTTAGTTTTACAAATGCGGTTAATATCGTAGTTGAACTCTTTTTGAGTTGGATTTTGTAATCCTGTATAAAGGACTTTGGTGTTTGAACTATAAAAACATCCCGTGTAATTCCACCATAATTCCACCAATCAAAATTCAGGGCTGGAATATTTTCTTTCTTTCGGTCATTGTTCACCATTACCACGATGTCATTATCACCTTCTTTAACTAACGAAGTGATGTCAAACTGGAAAGGCAAAAATCCACCTTCATGACTACCCAATTCAACGCCATTCAACCAAACTTTTGCATAATAATTTGCACCGGCAAAATAAAGGAATTGTCTTTTATTGGAGTCAACATTAAGCTTTAAAGTGCGCTGATACCACACATTGCCTTCATAATATTTCAATTCGAGCAATTGGGAGTTAAAATCGCCCGGAACATGTAACCGTTGAGCATCCGTAAAACTATATTCTACAAAGTCAGCTTTTCCACTTGGTTTTCTATTTTTAAAGAATCCAGAAATTTCGCCCCTGCAAAAAGGGTCGATGATTACATTCCATTCACCATTGAGCGACATTACATCTTTACGATTGTAAGGATTCAACATCATTGAATCAGAAAAGATATTGAATGCAAGCAAAAGAAATGCTATTGTAATATTTAATTTTTTCACTTTAATGGAAATTATATAAGTTGTAAGAATTAGAATTTAAAGTCGTTATTTTCATCAAAACACAACTGTATTCATAGAATTAGCAGGGACTTCAAGTTTGACGCAAGAGTAGCCGGTTGAAAGTTCTGAGGAAATGGGTTGGTCAGTATCGTTTTGAAAAATAAGCACTTTACTGCCAGACGGATTCTGAAAACCAACCACATTCTTGAACGCACCTCCACTCACAGCAATCCTCTTTGCGCCGGGCATTACAACTCCTGAGAAATGTTTCATGGCATAAAATTCGGGATTACATATCACTTTATCTGTCTTCCTATCAATAGTAATCAAGCTATTCTGCGCCCAATTCCATGTGCTTCTACCTGATTCATTCAAAATCATGTTCCAGAAAAAGTAACTACTGCAAAAGTGATTGGTATCTTCAATAATTTTCCGAAAAGTAGTCATACCTTGAACCCAGGTATTTTTTCCATCGTTACACTCGGTTTCCGTTTGAGCTATTTTTTTGTTTGGATACTTTTCATGAGTTGCCAACATTAGATTTTGGCCTCCCCATTGATAACCAATTCCAGTAAGTGCATGATTTGTAACTGAATCATTTAAAACTGGTTCTGTAAATTCTGCCATGGATTTACTTACTATGGTTCCGAGCCAAAACTCAACCTTTACTTTGTCCTTTTTGAGACTTGGAATAAGATAATCACGTAAAAAAACATTCAACTCCTCACCACTCCACGCACATTGCGGATAAATATTGTTGTTGTAAATTGGCTCGTTTTGTGGCATAATGGCATAAATATTAACCCCCTCTGATCGATAGGCTTGCACATATTTCGAAAAATAAAGCGCATAGGCCGAAAGTGTCTGTTTATCCTGTTTCATTCTGCCACCTTTGTAGTGCCCATTGGTTTTCATCCATGCCGGTGGTGACCAAGGAACACCCCAAATACCGAGTTTTGGTTGAAATTTCATGGCTGCTTTTATGTATGGAATTAGGTCGTGCTTATCTTTTTCTATGCTGAAATGCTCCATTTTATAATCAGCAGGAAATTCGTTGTGAAAATAGGCAGACAGTGAGAAATCATTCGCCCCAATGGGTGCACGACAAAGTGTAAAATTCGCTTCGTTGGGATCAAACAATAACTTTAATACTTCTTGCCGTTGCTGCTCATTCTGCGAAAGTAGTGCTTGCCAGCCGAGGTCGTTGAAACAGCCACCAAAACCATCCATAGTTTGGTAAGTGCTGTTTACATCCAATTTGAGAACATTGGTTCCGAAAGAGTCTGCTTTAGCGATTGGCAACTCTTTCCATGGTTCGGTTTGGGTGCTGGAAATCCAACGTGGCGTAATTGCACTGACTTTGTTTCCAATTGCTGTCAAGAGAATGAAGGAGGCAATAATACTGAAAATAATATATTTCATCTGAATCTATATTTGTGTAAATTCTATAAAAAGATTAATAAGGGAAGTTGTTTCTAAGGCTATTTTCAAAATACAAATATACAAGTGTTTACTACAATTATAATACCGATTATTGAACTATTTTAATGGTTTTTTCATCACCTTCGTTAAGAGTAAGTTTCACTTTTGTTGGTTTTAGATTATCTTTCAACGAGAATGTGTTGAGCATGAGACTGCCTTTCAGCACTTTAATGCTTGCAATTTCTTTACTTACCGTGCAGGTTCCCCAAGCGTAGCCGTTGCTCCAAAAATAGGTTCCTGGCTTGGATGTTATTGTCATTGAATGTTCAACACCTGAATACGAAAATTCGCTCATTGCAATAATGGTTGCCCAACTGGCCATCGATCGGGCATAATGATGCCCGCATTCTGGTTCGCTGAATGGATTGCGTTTTGCACCATTGTGACGGTCGCGAATGGCTTGAATGCACTTCAAAGCATCGTCTTTCTGTCCTTCGTAAATCATCTCCACGGCAGCTGCATATTCAAACCCAGTCATTACTTCAGGAAAATATGGAAATGGCACTTCCAATCTGCCTTTTGGCCACGAAGCCATCAATAAACCTGCCTCATTCCCCATGGCATAAGAACGCATATTGTTGAAATGATTAGAGAAATCAGGCACGAAATTATTGGTCATCACACTTTTGGAGGCAGTTTGAATATTAGCTTTATTGCCCAAATAACCCAATCCGCAGATATGAGCCATATATTGTCCCACCAACTGATCGACCAGGCAACCACTGCCCAACTGAAACGGTGGTACTTTTGTGGTGGGATTTGCCATGTCCAGGTATTCAAACGTTTTTGGGTCGGTAATTTTTTGTTCGTAATACTTGCCATTGAATAAATTTGCATCCATCCATTGTGACCCTTTGGTAAACAACAACTTACATTTTTCGGCAAAAACTTTGTCTTTCAGGGCGATGGCCATTTCTTCGGCAGCGCGCAGCGCACCCATGTACCAAAACCCCATTTGAGGATTTGGGCCGAAATAATTCACATCCATGGTGTTGTGCTGACTGCCTTCCATCACGCCATCCTGATTTGCGTCCCAACCTTTTTCTGTCCATGCAAAAGCCAGCACTTTCTTAACTTGAGTGTAGTTCTTTTTCATAAAATCGTTATCGCCCGAAAGTTGCCAATCACGGTAAAATTTCATGATACAGCCCATTTGCCCATCAGCAGCTGCATTCGATTTTTTATTGGCAATGGACAATGGAAGATCAGCCCTGAAATTCATCAATCCATTCTCCTTGGTAGCATAATTGAATTCTACATCGCGCATGGTTTTGGCCAATTCTCCAAACAAAAATGGGGTAGCCACCTCGTAATTCCATACGTGCGTGCAACTTCCTTCGCAAGAACCCTTTTTGTCCATAACACCTTCCCAGCCCATTAAATGGCCGCTTGGTAAACGAAAAACGGTTTGAGAACGGAGTACTGCCAAATTAAATAATGCTGCTTCTTTCACCACATCAGGATAGGAGGATTGTGAAATTGCATTTACAAAATCGAGTGTTTTGGATTCTAATTGCGATAATCGCGGAAGCACTTTTTCAGCCACATTCCATGCATTTTTAAATTGATGGCTGTGATAATTACCAGTCAGATTTTTATTGGTCCACTCGTATCTGTTTGGAAAATTCCAGGTAATAAAAAAGGGAAATGAGGCCGTAGAATGTGCTGCAATGGTTTTCTTTACCGACAATGATGCCATCGGGTCGTCTTCATCTTGCTTGTATTTTTCTTTCAATTCTCCATCAGCCGAAAAATCATCCCAGAAACTTAGCATGGAATTACTCCAACTGTCTTTTTTTGAGGCGGTACGATAAGTAACGCCCACTGACTCTTGGGTGGTCAACGCCATAGTTCCCCAAGCAGCACTTGTGCTGTCTACGCCTTGCGAATCAAAATAGATGCCACGGAAATTATCAGCAATTTTGTATGTATTTCTATTCTTCTTGGCTCCAGTTGGAATCACGTCGCCTTTCCAATCGCTTGTGTTTTGTTGTCCATCTTTGCCAATAAAATTACGGATTGAGCCGCAAACCGCCACTTCTATGGGATTGTCGGAAGTGTTCGAAACCTCGTAAGTCAATATGGCAATGGGTAATCCGCTGTTATCGGCATCGGTTGGTATCAATGGATTGAAACCTTTTATTTTTACTTTTATCAGTAAGCTTTTATCCTCCAGATTGACTTGTCCGAATGGGTAAGCAGCATCAAAACTGGCTGTTTCGAAACGAGGCAAACCATGATGATCCACAGGACGACCTTCGTAATGCAGATATTCGTTGTCATAAAGACTTCCCAGCAAAGCCTTTGATTGTGGTTTCTTGTCTTTTTCTTTTACATAAATGGCAAAAAAAGGCGCATTGTTTCCAGTTGTTACGGTGCTAAAACCTTTGGCTGGAACATTCATAATTTCCCAATCGCGCAATTCGCCCCGTCCACCCAACGAAACGGTTCCTGTTCCAATGCCGCCCATTGGCAATGCAATTTCCTGTAAATGTGCTCCATCGTAATGCTTAATGACTGGCCACGATTGTGGTTTCCATTGTCCGTAAGCAAATAAAACGTCTATGAATAACAGTAACAGAACATTGAATTTGTTTGTGTTTTTCATAGACGCAGTATTTATTTTAATAAGAATTATTTTTTACATGTTTGTCAATCCATAAGATATTCATTGACTGCATTTTATTCATTACATATTTATTCCCACCCTAGATTTTGTATCAAGTTTCCATTCTTATAAATTTCGGATAATGGAATAGGATAGTAATACATTTTATCATCCCAAATCCTGTTATTGGTGGTATATGTGCTATACGTAAATAATGCTGTAACAGGATCTTTCACAATTTTAGTGCGCTTAATAGCCACTGTTTCTGGACCTATCATCCAGCGACGAATGTCCCAGAATCTGTGATCTTCAAATGCCAACTCTACCATGCGTTCGTTGCGAACTTTTGCTCTAAAATCGGCAGTGTTTAAGCTTGTTGGAATGGCAATCAAAGCAACTCCAGTTCTACTTCGAACAAGATTTATAGCTTCAAGAGCCGAAAGGGTAAAAGTGGCATCTTTATAAGTTGGTGTAGGAAAAGCTTCGTTCATGGCTTCTGCATAGTTAAGCAAAACTTCGGCATACCTAAATATTACCCAGACGTGACGCGAAGAAGTAGTTCCAGAAGGTTGAAAACTGATTGTCTTATCCATATATTTTTTCAAATAATAGCCTGTTTTGGTTGCTCCCGATTTGGGTAGTCCGCTGTTACCACCTTCCCATGCTTCTACCTTCTGATTATCAGCCCATAGTGTGTTATTCAACACCACGGTTAATGCCAATCGTGAATCTCTGTTGGCATAAGGATTTGCTCTTAAAGATGATTTATTCCAATCAAATACTATACTATCATATTTAATTCCTGTTTTTTTTACTTCGTAGGCATCTACCAAATTCTGTGTAGGGCAGGTGCCTGAGTTACCACCTACAAAGCCAACCGGATAATTTAATGCTTCGAATGTACCAGAATTTGCTTCCCTTCGCGCAAAAATCAACTCTGGCAAAGCAATGTTATTTGGAATTTTATCATACGGAAGCAGCGAATTGATTTTGTAAACCGATGCTGAATCAATCAATGCTTTAGATGCCTTGGCTGCGTTTATCCATTTATCAGGTACTGACGGATTGTTGTGAAGTTTACTTGCACCATAAAGTAAAACCCGTGCTTTAAGTGCTAGCGCAGTCATGCGGGTTACTCGCCCTGTTTCAGCATCGTAAGTTGCATCGTAGAATTTTGGTAAATACTTTGCAGCAGTATCACACTCATTTACAATAAATGCTGATACATTATCGTAGGTGTTTCTCGAAACAGTATCTGCTTCCTGTTCAGTTAATACTTTAGTAATCAAAGGAACACCACCATAACGTTTCATTAACTCAAAATAAAAGTAAGCTCGTAAGAAACGTACTTCATATTGTAGGTTATTGTATTTTATCATTGCCTTATCATAGCCCGATTGATACTTATTTTCTACAAAGGTTTGTCCAACACCCTTTTCCAAAAACAAATTGGCAGCCCTGATACCTTTGTAATTCACGGCCCAAACATCATCTACTGTATTAATTTGACTCCATGACCCATCATAATAAGTGTGAACTGTGGATGATGGCCAAACATACTCAGCCTCGTCGCAACCCGCAGCACGCATGGCACTACCTACACTTCCGAAATCAGACTTCAAATACGAATATACGTTTGTTGCCATTTGGGTGGACATCGAATACATAGTAAACACCTGGTCCTCTGAGTATGAAGAAGATTCATCGTAGGCAAGAAAATCAGTACATGAGCTAAAAAGTAACATCAAGGACGAAAAAAATAATATTTTAGTTTTCATATTTATTCAGTTTTTAAAATCCAACATTAACACCTAAATCGAAAGAAGCTGTCATAGGATAAGCAATTCCATAAGACTCTGGGTCAACTACTTTCAATTTATCTAATGAAAATAAGTTCATTCCCCTGACGTAAATTTTTGCTTTTGTAAGGAAAGATTTTGCCAATAATTTTTCTGAGAATTTGTAATAGATTTCACAAGTACGTAATTTGATAAACGAACGATCTTTTACCCACAAGGAATTGGTATTGAAGTTATTATCGTTTTGAAGCGTAGTTAATCTGGGAAATAATGAATTCTGGTTATCAGGTGTCCAGCGATTTTCGTAGTAGTATGTTGATAAATTTGTATTGTTGCGCAATGGCCAAAACATACTTGTTGTATTTAGTATTGCACTGTAATTACCTACTCCTTGAAAGTTGGCATCAATTCCCACTCCTTTGTATTCTAAATTTATATTTGCCGAAAAATATATTTCAGGAAGACCGGTATTGTAACCCAAAGCTACTTTGTCCAATTCGTTAATTTTACCATCTCCGTTTTGGTCTTTAAACTTGATATCACCAGGAACTACTGTTGAGAATAATTGTGTAGGGCTTGCAGCAATATCGGCTTTGTCTTTGAAAAACCCAAGTGCTTCGTAACCAAATATCTGATTTACAGGTTTACCAGTTTGCATTAAATAATCGTATTGTACAAATCCTTCATTGTTGTTCACTATCTTGCTTCTTGCAAATGTGAATTGACCACCGACATTGTATTTGAAATCACCTACTGATTGATTAATATTTAAACCTAATTCAATTCCTTTATTCTCTACTATACCGTCATTGGACATAGAGGGAGTTGCTCCAATTACGCTTGAAACTGAACCAGCAGTGCTCACCAAAATGTCTGTTCTTCTTTCTGAATAAACCTCTGCGGTCAAATCTATCATGTTCAAGAAGCGTCCTTCTAATCCAATATTGGTTTTGTGCGATTTTTCATAGGTCAATCCTGTAGTTGCAAGGCGCAATTCAGTCATTCCACCCGTCGATAGATAATTGTCGCCAAAGATATATGATCCGCCCCCACCATAAGTTTGTTTGTACAATTCCGAAGAACTTGTATAATCATTCCCCACAATACCATAAGAAGCCCTAATCTTCAATAAATTAATAGCTTTTACATCTTTCAAAAAATCTTCCTTTGAAAGCACCCATGCTGAACCAATGGCTGGAAAAAAACCAATATTATGACCGGTTTGCAATTTACTTGTGCCACTTCCTGTGTAAGATAAATCGACATAATACTTCTCATCAAAACCGATATGAGTGTATGCACTCACCCGTTCCCTATTGGTAGTTGTAAATTGTCCATTTCCAACATATTGATCGTGAAAAAACATCAAACTTGAATTTAAGCTTACATGCTGCCATTTTTTATCATAGCCAATTTTTCCAAACGCATTGAAATGTCTATATTGACTTCCCAGTGAACTACCATAGGCAGGAGTTGAATTTGTACCAACAAGGGTTGAAACCGGATTTATCAAAATATCACCAGTCGTATTAAATTGTGTAGAATTTTTAACGTAGCGATAATTTTGCGATATGGATTCCCAATAATCGGCATAATTATCATAACCAACGCTTGCGCTGGCTGATAAACCGTCAGTAATTCCCGAAAGATCCTGACTGATGGTCCAGTCGGCAAATAAAGTACGTGAATCTGTTTTACCATACCCTTGAGCGGAAATCTGAGCCACTGGATTTTTGGTCCAAGTGTCACTACCGCCCCATTCTCCTGCTGAAGTTTTCACTGGAAAAGCTGCAGATGGCGTATTATACATACTTGTCATAATAGTTCCAATTACATTACCAGGTCTGTTCGATTCTGTTAGTGCACCAAGTAACTTCACACTCATATTGGTGGATGGGGATAATTGTACATCCAAATTGGTGCGTATATTTAATCTTGAGTATTTGAACTGAGATGAATAGGCTGACACATTATTGGTAGGCTTCATCAAAGCATCATTGCTCGTTAAATTCATATCCGTAAAATAACGCACTTTATTAGTACCACCACGTACACTTACATTATAACTATTAGACGAAGCATTGTTTTTCAACACTTGATCCACCCAATTTACATTTGCATAATAATCTGGGAAATTACCCGATTGAAAGGCTGCTATCTCATTGGCATTGTAACGTGGAGCAATTCCATCGTTTGAAAGTGCCTCGTTAACAGAATTTGCGTAGTTATAGGCATTCACAAACTCAGGTTTTCTCAATGGTTGTATGAAAGCATGTTCATAAGAAAAATCAATCTGTGTTTTTCCTATAATACCTTCTTTTGTTTTCACCAACACAACTCCATTGGATCCTCTAAGACCGTACATTGATAGGGATGCAGCATCTTTTAAAACAGTAATTGTTTCTATTTCTTCTTTTACCAATGAACTTAACGGTCTTTCAAAGCCGTCCACCAATATCATCGGATTATTACCCTGAAGACTTCCCAATCCTCTAATATTGAAGTCAGTATTATTATCGTATTCAAATCCATCGTTTTGTAAAGACGTTAATCCTAACCCTCTGCCATATAAGGTGTTGGAAGCATTAATTGCCGAACTCTTCATAATTTCATCAGAGTAAATAGTAGAAGTAGCAGCCGTAGTCTCGAACTTTGATTGAGCAATGGTATTTCCCATTTCAATAAGTGAATACAAACGATCCATTTTTACCTCGTTATATTGCTGCGCAATGACTGTTCTCTTTGCCATATCAGGAGTCACTACAAGCAATACCTCACCGATAGGAACGTTCATTTCAAATTTGCCTTTTTCATCTGTTACTACTTGTTTCTTAAGATTTTTCTTTTGAGAAATAGTTGCTCCAAAGACTGGTTTTCCATTCATGTCTAGTACTTTTCCGCTAATATTCTGCGCAATTACACTGCCCTGAGAGCAAAAAAACAGCGCAAAAACAAGTAAAAAGTGACAATATCTAATTTTCATATTATGTATATTTAATTTGTTAACAATAAAGTTACTTACCATCCAGGATTTTGTGTTAATCCGTAGTCTTTATAAATTTCTGCTATAGGAAAAGCAGCTAAATACCATTTTGGATCAAAATTATTGGTGCCATCATCACTGTCTTGCCATGCACGTTTAAATAGAGTGAATTTCTTGTAAGAGTATCTATTGGGTACAGCAACACCTTTTCTATACACTTTGTAAATTCTCACTCCGTATAATCTTTTCTTGAAATCATCAGCTCTTTTCCATCTAACCAAATCGTACCAACGCACTTCTTCCAAGCCAAATTCACACGATCTTTCTTTTAGTACATCCTCTAAAAATGCCTCTTTCGTCCATGATTTTCCCGGATTAGCATCTTTCAATCCTTTCAGGCCAGCTCTTGATCTTACCTGATCCACCCAGGTAAATGCCTCTTCGGTTCTATTGGCTTGACTTAATGCTTCGGCATAACTTAAATAAATTTCAGCCAGTCGTAAATAAGGCCATTGTGATGGTGCACCTAATGCTGTCGCATTGGTCAAGTCCATAATAAATTTATAAACACTCATCCCTGTTGGTGCAGAACCTGTTTCTGCTGCAGATCCACGCTCTTGTCCACCCATCCACAATTCAGCTTTACGACCTTTGTAACTAGAATTATTCACAAGGCAGGTTTCGTACATCCTTGGATCTCTATTCGCAAAAGGGTCAATAAAAGTGGTATCTCCAGGAGCATTCACTTTGTAGATACCCAGGGTATCATTCCAAATTGTTTTGTCAAATGGAGTACCATCGGCCATTGGAAACAAATCGCCATAATTCAAGGTGGGTGACGCAGCACCATAATGACCCAATGACTGTAAGTAATAACAGTTTGCATCCCATTCATAAGATACTGTAGCTCGAACGCGTGTTGATATTAAAGTTTCAGTGTTCCCACGTGTAAAATAAGCCTGCCGATAGGCTTTCTGAGGTTCACCTGTAACCAAACTATATCCGCCATTTGGATCCTGAGAATTTAACAAGAAGAATTGTTCACAAGCCGAAACTACATTATTCCACATCGTGGGGTCTTTATGACCAAACCAAACCTGATTTTTATCAATTGATTCATAACTTTGAGAAGTATAATAGGGTACATCATCATTAAATAAGGGACTGGCAGCAAATAATAGTAATCTTATTTTTAGTCCAAGTGCAGCAGCGCTAGTAAAACGACCATCCCATTGAGCCACATCTTCTTTGGGCAAAGTCCAAGGTAAAACTTTTTGTGCCTCATCGCAAAGATTTGTAATAAAATCGAGGGTTTCTTTGGCTGTAGAACGCGGCAATTTCATATTATCATTTGCTTTGAACGATTTGGTTACTAACGGTAGTCCTCCAAAGTGCCTGAACATATCGGCATAATGACAGGCAATGATCATTTTGGCTTCACCTTTCAAACGTGTTTTGGTTGCGTTATCCATATCAGGAACCCTATCAACATTCTCAATAAAAATCCAACCTTTCCGAACGCCATCCCAACTTCCTTCTGTTATGAAATTATAAGCAGATGTATTACTCTCTAAGGTCGAATTATATTTTCCATTATAATAAATACTATTCACGTTATCCCAATTCAGATAACTTTGAAAATTATCAGTAAGCGATTCCTGCAAACCCATACCCATTTTAACTCCACGATTGCTCCAGTCGTAATTAAGACCAAACCACAAGGTAGAATACCCATTCCACAGGAAACTTTGTGCAAAAACCGATTTTGAAAATACTGTATCTATGGTAATATCTGAACCGGAATTTTTTTCAAGAAAATTATTTCCAAGCTTCAAATCATCAGTACAAGAGACTGCTGAGATCAAAATTATAAGACCTAATATTAATTTATTAATTGTTTTCATATCTATTAATTTTTGAAGTTAAAACGAAATATTAAATCCTACATTCATTATTTTCATGGTAGGATAGGTGGGTCTACTACTGGTTTGTGTTTCAGGGTCTGCAATTTTCAGATAATCGAAAGTGAGTAAGTTGTAGGCATTTCCAAAAATCCTTAACTGGGATATTCCTATCTTTTTCATAAATGGAAAATTAAACGACTGGGAAATCTCAATTGTTTTCAATCGTATATAACTTGCATCCTTCAACCATAAATCGGAATCGTAATTATAATTATTCACAGATGAATCGAACGAAGCCCGTGGTAAAGTTGCAGTTGCAGCAGTTTCAGGTGTCCAACGATTATCGTATTGCGATTGCATCAACGATCTGTTTTGTGTTGAACCTAGAGGGGTTCTGAATGTTTCTTGTAAAAGACGGGAAGTCATCGTAGCTCCAGCCCAGAGCATACTGAAAGAAAAACTTTTGTAATTGAATCCAAGGGTTAAGCCTGCATTTAATGTAGGATTGTTTGGATATCCAATGGCAACATCATCCTGTCCATCAATTTTTCCATCACCGTTCATATCCCGATAAACAGCATCTCCTGGTTTTATATTGGCTGGAACTACAACCGGATTCCCATTATCTGTCATACCTGCCTGATAAAAGCCAACAAACTGTTTCCCGAAAGGTTGTCCAACTTGTTTTCCTGTCCTCCATTGATATTCATACGGTGATAAGACTTCATCCTGATACAAAATTTTATTTTTTGTATAGGATACATTTAGATTGATAAAGTACTCGAATTTATCAATTTTATCTCTCCATTTGAGTGTTAGTTCTGCTCCTTTATTGTCCACTTGACCCAAATTCAACACAGGAAGATTCATGGCGTTGTACCCTGGTGATGAATTGCTAGTTGCCAGAATTCCAATACGATGTTCAAAAAATACATCCAAATTTACAGCCAGTCTATTTTTTAAGAAGGAGACATCAAGTCCGTAATTCTGCTTATAGGATGTTTCCCAGGTTATAGCCGGATTGCCAATTTTACCTTCTGTTATACCTGCCGCATTTCCAGGGACGATCACCCCAAAATTATAACCTGTTGCACCTGAAGTATAACTATCTGGTAAATATAAAAAACGATAACCTCCAATTGCTTTATCATTTCCAACCACACCATAAGAAGCCCTCAATTTTAGGAAATCCACAATTTTCTGATGCTTCATGAAATTTTCTTCTGAAAGAATCCAGCCACCCGATATGGATGGGAAAAGACCAAAGCGTAATTTTGGATCACTAGGAAAGTTCTCTGAGCCATTGTATCCCATGTTTACATCAAGCATATAGCGAGTTTTGTAATCATAAGTTATCCGCCCCACTAATCCAACATATCCAGTAGGAATTTCGGTATAGGAAGCCGGGTAGTAACTACGTGACTGGTTATACAAAAGTAAACCTGTGACATGATGTTCTCCGAAATCTCGGGCATAATCAAAGCTAGCTTCAGTGTACCAGTTTCGTGCTTTTGAGAAACCTTCGCTGTAACTCAATATCCCTTCATCGCCATTTTTTACTAATACTACATCATTCAATTGGGATGAAGGAATATTAGTAAGCCAAGTAAGATCTTTTTTTAGCCAAGGAGTATAACTATCTATAGAGGTAGATCGTACCTTATTGTGATCGTAGGTGCTGTTGTATGCTCCTTTAATCCTAAATGATAGTCCTTTTGTAACAAAGTCCAGCTTTTGTTTGAGTTCTAAGTCAATATTCAATACATTTCGTACTGCGTTATTAAATCCTTTGCCATAGTAAGAACTAAGACCGTCATTTCCAGCCACGGGATTATACGTTCGGTTCGCAGTAACATACTTTCCATCCACTATTCCTGCCCCTGAAAGTGGGGTTGCCCAGTAAATATAACGAAATAACTGTGATTGATCATCCACATTCGCCTGATTGCGTTCTTCATTACTACCACCCAAGTTTATTTTCATAAAAGTGGTGCTTGAAAAATCAACATCCAGATTAGTACGATAATTATACCTTTTAAAGTAATAATTGCCGTTATAGCGTTCGTCATAATTTTTGAATAAACCATCCTGATTTAAGGAGCCTAGGGACGTAAAATAACGTACCCGTTTTGTACCTCCCGTAATATTGATATTGGTCTGGCTTTGTGGGGCGGATTCCTTGAAAAGCAATTTCAACCAGTCAACATTCGGATAAAGAATTGGATTACTGCCAGTGCGGAATGCTTCTTTGGCAGCATCAGTATATACTGGAGCTTTTCCATCGTTTATCATAGCTTCATCATAATAACTTACCCATTCATTTGCATCTGCCATTTTTACCATGCGGGTTGGTACCTGCGTACCATAGGAACTTGTAACACTCACTTTGGCTTTTCCTTCAACTCCTCTTCGGGTGGTAACCAAAATTACACCATTTGCACCCCTTACCCCAAAAACAGCAGTGGCAGAAGCATCTTTTAATACACTGACGCTCTCAATTTCATTAGCATCCATACTGAAGAAACTTCGTTCAACACCATCCACTAAAATAAGTGGCGAAGAGTTGGCTGAATTTAATGACCCAATACCACGCACGTAAATTTCAGGATTATCAGCGCCTGGCTGACCAGAGTATTGAACGGAAGAAACGCCACTCAAATTACCGGCTAAAATATTTCCGACATTTGGCGCCGGCGATTTAAGTAATTCCGCTGTGCCTATCGTTGACACAGCGCCGGTCATGGTCACTTTCTTTTTCTGACCGTAGCCAATGACTTGTACTTCAGATAGATTATGAGAATCCTCTTGCATTTCAATTTTAATGAATGCCTGACCTCCTAATTTTATTTCTTGAGGCACATAACCTAAATAACTAAAAACTACGCTCTTTGCATCTTTGGGAGCTTTAATGTTGAAATTTCCATCAATATCAGAGATGGTTCCAACTGAAGTTCCTTTCACCTTCACATTTACCCCGATTAATGGAATGCCGGATGCATCGACAACTTTTCCTTTAATACTTTTAAGATCCTGTGCTATCACAGACATCGAAAAAAAGAAGGCTAAAAAACAGGTGATGAAGTAATAAGTTTTACATTTCATAAGTATTAAAAATTTATGATTGTGATTATCGTTTAATGGTTGAACAAAGAATACTAATTTTCATATTTACCAATATGAAGTGAAATTTGGGCAAGGGTTGTGTTTTCATTTTCAAATGCATTTATTTTAAGGTTGAATTCATATTATGGTTTGCAAATATAGACTTTAGTAATAGGAATAAAGTCTAATATTCATCCAAATAACTTTAATATAGGCTCAAAAAACAGTCAATAATTCGTTTAAGGCTGCCAAACGAACGTTTGTAGGTAATTCTTATTAATTATGCTTTAAATGTGAATAATTAAATGTGGTCTTGAATGTTACTTAATAAAATGATACTTTCTTTGAACTCAAAATAAATTACATTTAATAAGCACTTCTATTGTCATTTCCAATATAATTTATTTGGAAAAGCTCCCATTTTGAATTCAAGTTTTCCACCGTTTATTAAATCTTTATGCTTAATAAATGGAGTTTTTAGCAACTTCCCATTCAGTTTTACAGATTGAATATAAATGTTTGTTTTAGAATAATTGAAAGCAACAACCTTAAAAGTATTGCCATTATCTAATTTTATAATGGCTTTGCTTACTTGTGGTGCACCAATATTATATTCGCTCGAAGCAGGATTGACAGGATAAAATCCCAGAACGCTGAAAACGTACCAGGCACTCATTTGTCCGCAATCGTCGTTACCACACAATCCGTCGGGTCTGTTTTGATATTGACTTTTTAGAATTTGAGGAATCAATGCTTGAGTTTTCCATGCTGTTCCAGCGTAATTATATAAATAAGCCACATGATGACTGGGCTCATTGCCATGCACATACTGTCCTATCATGCCCGAAATATCGTGTGCACTACCTACGGCAATAAAACTTGAGCTCATAGTAAATAGAGAGTCAAGCTTATTCTCAAATCGTTTTTTACCTCCCGAAAGTGCTATCAGTCCTGGAATATCGTGTTGCACATGCCAAAAATACTGCCAGGCATTGGCTTCGGTATAAACGCCTTTGAAACCGCTGCCACCAGGGGTTACTTCGATTGGATTAAAAGGCGATAGCCAACTACCATCGCTGTTTCTCCCACGCATAAAATTAGTGGAAGCATCATACAAATTTTTATAGTAATTAGCCCGTTTTTCAAAAAATATTACATCGTCTGTTTTGCCTAATGCTTTAGCCAAGCGGGCAGCACACCAGTCATCGGTTGTAGCTTCGAGAGTACGTGAAACCGATTCCCAACTGTTGATATCTGCCGGAAAATAGCCATACTTGTCGTACAATTGCCAATCATATTTATACCACGATTTTACTGTAAGCGAATGCTTTACGGCGTTATAAACCCTTTCTCCTTCATTTGTTGGAATTAACCCTTTTAAATAGGCATCTACTATCACTGGCACAGCATGATTGCCAATCATACATAAATTTTCTTGCCCCCAAACAGTCCATATAGGTAAAAAACCGGCTGCATCGAAATGTTGGAGCATCGACATGGCCATATCTCCGTCCGCTTTAGGCGAAAGAATGCTGTAGAGTGGGTGTGCTGCACGATAAGTATCCCAAATGGAAAAGCTGCTATAATACGCTTTGGAAACTGAAGTAGCCACTTTATTATCAGCTCCTCGATAACGTCCATCCGCATCAGCCATATTGTTAGGCTGAATGTATAAATGATACATGGAAGTGTAGAAGTTGACTTTTTGGTCATCGCTTCCTTCAATCCTGATTTTTGAAAACACCTTATTCCATAATTTGTCTGCTTCGGTGCGCACTTGCTCGAATGTTTTTGTTGTTGCCTCTTTTAAGTTCAGTTTTGCACCTTCCTCATCCACACTCGATACCGCCACTCGGGCTTCAATTACTTTATCGTTAGCAAACTCAATGCAAATTTTCCGTTGTAAGTCACCATCCAGAAACTCACTTTTCGTAAAAGGTTTGTTGAATTCAATCACAAAATACAGTTGTTGTTTTACCCATTGTTGAGTTTCAACGTATCCACTAATTCGGGTATTATTTTCAATTTTGACCTTGGATTGAATAACATGGGTTTTAAGTTTGTCTTTCCCGCCTACCAATCCGCTTTGCAAGTCAATAAAAACATAAGCTGAACCTAGATTGTTAAATGTATAACGTTGAATTCCTGTTCGTTGCGTAGCTGTAAGTTCCACATTTACACCTTCGTCGGGCAACGAAACATTATAATAACCAGGATGAGCAATTTCTGTTCTTTTATCCATGCGTGTACGATATTCTGACCGGATTTTGGTGCCGGAATAGGGCAACATAAGTACGTCGCCTAGATCCATCCAGCCTGTTCCACTGAGGTGTGTATGCGCAAAGCCGATAAGCGTTGAGTCTTCGTAATGGTATCCCGAGCAATAATCCCAGCCAAAATTGTTGGTTTCCGGACTGAGTTGTATAAATCCAAAAGGCGTGGTAGCTCCTGGAAATGTATGTCCTGTTTTGGCTGTGCCAATAAACGGATTGACATATTGAGTCAAGTTTTGGGAATAAAAGCGGCCTTGCATCAAGAACAAAAGCAGTGTGAGTATAAAATAGGTTCGTTTCATTTCTAAATCTAATTAATTCAACTGTTATTTTCCCATTTCTATTACCATAGTTCCACCGTTCATAATGTCGGTATAATTTAGTTTGTAATTAGCAATCGGCACATTGTTTAATAATATCTTTTTCACATATATATTTTTGTCTGAGGTGTTTTTTACGGAGATTAAAAACGTTTTTCCATTTTCGAGGTTCAATTTAGCTTCCTGTACAAATGGACGTCCTATATCAAATACTCCCGATGCCGGATTAACCGGGTAAAAACCCAATGCTGTAAAAATATACCAAGCAGACATTTGACCACAATCTTCGTTGCCCGACAAACCATCTGGTTCATTTCTGTACATTTCAGCCATAATGCGTGTGAGCATTTTTTGCGTTTTCCGAGGTTGGCCAGCATAGTTATATAAATATGCCACGTGATGACTTGGTTCATTTCCATGTGCATACTGACCAATAAGTCCACTCACATCCGAAAGATCACCTTCAACTTTTGGACTCATTGTGAATAAAGAATCTAATTTTTCGTCAAATTTTCCTTTTCCACCGCTGAGACCTACTAAAGCAGGGATATCTTGTTGAACAGACCAATAATACTGCCATGCATTTCCCTCGGTATAGCCGTGAGAATGGAGTATATTAATTGGATTAAACGGAGTCATCCATTTTCCTTTACTATCTTTGGCTCTGAAAAATCTTGATTCTGTGTCATACAGTTTTTGGTATGCCTTGGATCGATTAATGAAGAAATTATAATCGACGTCTTTTCCCAATTTCTTAGCAACTTGTGCTACACACCAATCGTCGAAAGAAACCTCTAACGTTTTTGAAACCGATTCAGAAGCAATAAAATCATTTGGATAGTAACCATATTTATTATACAACTCCCAATCTGAGCCTTGGTGGCTTAAGGTTGATGAAGATTTAATAGCAGCATAAGCTTGATCATAGTCAAAACCTTTATTTCCTTTCAGTATCGCATCGGCAATAACCGGTATGGCGTGATTGGCAATCATGCAGTAATTTTCAGCTCCCCACAATGTCCAGATGGGCAGGAACCCTTTCACTTGCTGATGTTCTATCATGCTTTGAATTATTTCTGCATTCACCCTCGGTTGAATAATGGAATATAGAGGATGTAAAGCCCGGTAAGTATCCCATAACGAGAGAGTGGAATAATACTTACCTGTTTTTGAAGTAGCAATTTCATAATCAGC